>PXDC01000247.1 GCA_003565135.1 Verrucomicrobiota bacterium | reverse complement strand
CGCCCGGTTCGGCTCCCGGGTACCAGCTCGCCCACCAGAGCACGAACAGCGGCAGCAGCATGAACTCGATCAGCAGGGCGGGCTGGCTGAAGTCCGGAAAAAACCGCAGGTTGTCCCCTTTGCCCGCCGCTTCCAGCCCGGAGAACAGTTCCCGCAACCCGCCGATCTCGGGCATCTGGAGCACGTACCAGGTGGCGACGATCGAGCCGGCCATAGCCATGACAAACTGGACGAGGTCGGTGATGATCACGCCCCAAAGGCCGGCCAGGGCCGCGTACAGAACCGCGATGGTGCAGCAGACCGCCACCACGATTTTCGGATCCCACCCGAAGAGGACGGTGCCGATTTTGCCGGCGGCCAGGTTGACCATGGCCATGACGATGACGTTGAAGAAGAACCCGAGGTACACGGCCCGGAAACCGCGCAGGAAGGCCGCGCTCCTGCCGCTGTAGCGCAGTTCGTAAAACTCGACATCGGTCATGACCTCGCTTCGCCGCCAGAGACGGGCGAAGAAGAAGACGGTCATCATGTTGCCGATCAGCAGGCCCCACGCCTTCCAGTAACCCCACACGCCGCTTTCCCGGATCCAGTTGGTGACCAGGTTGGGGGTGTCCGTGCTGAACGTGGTCGCGACCATGGACGTCCCCACCACCCACCAGGGGAGGTTGCGCCCGGTGAGAAAAAACTCACTCAGGTTTTTCCCGGCCCGGCGGCTGAAGTACAGGCCGACGATGAGCGCGAAGGCGACGTAGCCGAGGATGATCGACCAGTCGATCCAGGTCAGTTGGATGAAATCCGGTTTGAGCAGCGGTGCGCGATCGTTGTTCAAGGTTGCCTCCTGCGGATGAGTTGACGGGCGACGGGTGGGCTCGGACCCGGCGGCGGCCGGGGCATTCGAAGCCGATGTTGGGCAGATCCGTCCGAAGCTCAACCCGGAAACCGGGCGTCGCCGCGGCCGCGGTGAGAAGCGATTTGATTTTGCGCCCCGCCGTCCGACCTCCCTATAACCGGCAAAGCGCATGGAGAAGCACTGGCACATTCGGATCGATACCGGCGGCACGTTTACGGACTGCCTGGCGGAGGATCCGTCGGGAAACACCCGCCGCTGCAAGGTGTTGTCCAACAGTTCGGTCCGGGGGACCGTGCGGCGGGACGAGGGCGGCGGCCGGGTCGCGGCCGTGT
This sequence comes from Verrucomicrobiota bacterium, assembly GCA_003565135.1. Classification (GTDB taxonomy): domain Bacteria; phylum Verrucomicrobiota; class Verrucomicrobiia; order Opitutales; family T3Sed10-336; genus PXDC01. The sequence goes on along the minus strand of PXDC01000247.1, from coordinate 9,837 downwards.
TTGACGACACCCTGCCGGAGGGATTCCTGGACGGGTTTTTGTTCCGGGTCCTGGGACAGGGGGAGACCCCCGGTTGCCGGATCGATCGTTTCCAGGCGGCCGCCGCCGGCCGGCCGGCTCGCCTGGTCCTGGAGGCGGGATCCGAACCTCCCCTGAAGCCCGGCGATACCTTTGAGGCGGTTTCGCCGGAAGAAGCCCCGGTCCTGGCGGCCCGGTTGGTGACCGGCACCGGGGCGCGCGACCGTCTTCCCCCCATGGTTATGCGGCTGGCCACCACCCGGGGAACCAACGCCCTGCTCGAGGGCAAGGGGGCGAAGGTGGCTTTTTTTGTCACCCGGGGTTTGGGCGATCTGCTGCAGATCGGGACCCAGCAGCGCCCGGACCTGTTCGACCTGCGGATCGAACCGCGGCACCCCCTGCACGCCCGCGTGGTGGAAGTGCCGGAACGGACCGCCGCGGACGGTACGACCGTCGTCCCGCTGGACGAGGCCGGATTGATGCCGGCCATTGCGGCTTTGCGGGACGACGGGTTCGATACCGCCGCCATCGCCCTGATGCACAGCTACCGGTACCCGGAGGCGGAGGAGCGGGTGGAAGCGCTCCTGCGTGAGTACGGGTTCCGGTATATCTCCCGGTCGGCTGCGCTGGCGCCGCTGATCAAACTCCTGCCCCGGGCCGAAACGGCGGTGGTCGACGCCTACCTGTCGCCGGTCATGAACGGGTACCTGGATCGGGTGTATCAGCATATTAATGACGGTCGGCTTTACGTTATGACCAGTGCCGGCGGCCTCGTATCGCGGGAGAATTTCCGGGCCAAAGACAGTCTGCTCAGCGGGCCCGCGGGCGGGGTGGTGGGGGCGGCAGCGTCGGGAAAGGAAGCCGGGTTTTCCCGGGTGATCGCTTTTGACATGGGGGGCACGAGCACCGATGTCTCGCGGTTCGACGGGGAGTTTGAGTACGCGTTCGAACACCGGGTGGAGCGCGCCCGGCTGGTGGCGCCGGCCCTGAAGATCGAAACGGTTGCCGCCGGGGGCGGGTCGATTTGCGGCTTTGACGGGGAGCGGCTGTATGTCGGCCCGGAGAGCGCCGGCGCCCGTCCGGGCCCCGCCTGTTACGGCTCGGGGGGGCCGCTGACCCTCACCGATGTCCACCTGCTGCTGGGACGGATCGATGCCTCCCTCTTCGGCATTCCGGTTTTTCCGGGGGAAGCGGAAAAGCGGGTGGAGTCGCTGCGGGAGGAAGTGGGGAAGGCGGGGGAAATGATCGGCCGGGACGATCTCCTGCGGGGATTCCTGGACATCGCCGACGAGATCATGGCCGACGCGGTTCGCCGGATCTCGGTTCGCGAAGGGTACGATCCGGCCGATTACGCCCTGGTGGCCTTTGGGGGCGCGGGCGGCCTGCATGCCTGCGCGCTGGCGGAACGCCTCGGCATCGGCACGGTCCTGTTTCCGGCCGAAGCCGGCCTTCTGAGCGCGCGGGGCCTGGGGGAGGCGGTGGTCGAACGGATTGCCGACCGTCAGGTGCTGGCGGCGCTGGATGAGTTTGCCGGGGAGATGGACGCGGTTTTGGCCGAGCTCGAGAGCGAGGTCCGGCGCGCTTTGGCCGCGGAGGGGCTGGCCGGGGAGGAGATCGACATCCGGCGACGGGTGGCGGAGCTGCGATTCCAGGGCCAGGAAACCGCCGTGGAGGTGGCCTGCGCCGAGGGGACCCCGCTGGAGAAGGCCTTTTACGAACGCTACCGGGAGCTCTTCGGTTATTGTCCCCGGGGACGAACCGTGGAAGTGGCGTCCCTGCGTGTGGTGGCGTCGGGCCGGGTGCCGGATCCGGTGTCGGAGGGGTTTGCCGCCGGTCGGCGGGCCGGAGGGGGCGACGGGGATTTTATCCGCCGGGAGGCCCTGGCCGCCGGCGCGTTTTTCGAGGGACCGCGCAGGATCCAGGACCGTTTTTCCACGCTGGTGGTGGAGGCGGGATGGCGGGCGACGATCGGCGATCGCGGAACGGTTCGCCTGGTCCGGACAGGTGCACGGACGGGCGACGACGGTGGCAAACGGAATCCCGAGGTGGTGAACCTGGAGCTGTTCACCAACCGCTTTCGCTCGCTGACCGGTGAGATGGGGCTGCAACTGGAGCGCACGGCACTGTCTACCAACATCAAGGAGCGGCGCGATTTTTCCTGCGCGTTGCTCGACGGGAACGGGGAACTGGTGGTCAACGCTCCCCATGTTCCCGTCCACCTGGGATCGCTGGGTATCTGCGTGCGGGCGGTGGCGCGCGCGCTTTCCCTGGAACCCGGCGACACGGTGGTGACCAATCATCCCGGGTTCGGGGGGTCGCACCTGCCGGACCTGACCGTGATCACACCGGTATTTACCCGCGAAGGCGCCCTGCTCGGGTACGTGGTCAACCGCGCCCACCACGCGGAAATCGGCGGGATCCGTCCGGGGTCCATGCCCCCGGATGCGCGCAACCTGGCCGAAGAGGGTGTGGTTATTCCGCCGACCTACCTCTTCCGGAGAGGGGTTGATCGGTATGCGGAAGTGAGCCGGTTGCTGCGCGAGAGCGAATACCCGACGCGGGCGCTGGAGGAGAACCTGGCCGACCTGAACGCCCAGGCGGCGGCCAATTTCCGGGGTGCCCGCGCCCTGGCCGCCCTGGCGGAGACCTTCGGGGAAGAGACCATCCGCCATTACTGGCGCGCCCTCAAGCGGCGCAGCGCGGCCGCCCTGCGCGCCCGGCTGGACCGATTGCCGGCGGGTGAGTACCGGGCCCGGCAGGAACTGGATGACGGGACGCCGCTCGTCGCGGTCCTGCGCCTTTCCGGGCGGGAGGTCGAGGTCGATTTCGCCGGGACCGGCGGGGTTCACCCCGGAAACTTCAATGCCACTCCCGGGATCGTGCACAGCGTGGTCATCTACGTATTGAGATTGCTCGTACAGGAACCTATTCCGCTGAACGAGGGATTGATGGAAAACGTGACCGTTCGTTTGCCCCGCGGATTGCTCAATCCGGTATTCGGGCCCGACCCGGAGGAGGCGCCGGCGGTGGTGGCGGGGAACGTCGAGACCAGTCAACGCCTCGTGGACACCCTGCTGCTTGCGCTGGAGCTGGTCGCGTGCAGCCAGGGGACCATGAACAACCTGGCCTTCGGCAACGAGCGGATCCGTTTCTACGAAACTCTCGGCGGCGGCGGGGGGGCGGGACCGGGCTTCGCCGGCGCCCACGGCGTGCACACGCACATGACCAATACGGCGGTAACCGATCCCGAGATCCTCGAATTCCGCTACCCGGTCCGCCTGGAGCGGTTCGCTTTGCGCCACGGGTCGGGCGGCCGCGGTAAGTATCCCGGCGGGGTCGGGCTGGTGCGGGAGCTGACCTTTCTCGAGCCGCTTTCCCTCTCCCTCCTCACCCAGCACCGCAACGCGGGGCCGTACGGGATGGCCGGGGGGGAGGCGGGGGCGCCCGGACGCCAGGTGTTGTTCCGGGCGGACGGAAACGCGGAGCGGCTGCCGTCGGTGGCGAAAGTGGACATGGTTTCCGGGGATCGATTGGTGCTGGAAACTCCGGGCGGCGGCGGTTATGGTAAAGCGGGAGAGGGAGGTCGGGATTGATGGACGACGAAGAAAAATATCGGGAGCTGCGGTGGCGCATGGTGGACGAGCAGATTGCCCGGCGGGGGGTGCGGGACGAGCGGGTCCTGGCCGCCATGCGCGCGGTTCCCCGTCACGTCTTCGTCCCCTGCGATTACCGGGACCGCGCCTACGGGGATCACCCGCTGTCCATTGGCGAGGGACAGACGATTTCGCAGCCCTACGTGGTGGCCGGCATGACCGAACAACTCGGGTTGCAGGGGCACGAGCGGGTTCTCGAGATCGGTTCCGGCTGCGGCTACCAGACGGCGATTCTCGCGCGCCTGTGTGCGCGGGTCTACGCCATTGAATACTTCCCGTCACTCGCGGCGACGGCCCGCGCTACTCTGGAGGATCTCGGCGTGGACAACGTCGAACTCCGCGTGGGTGACGGCAACGCGGGGTGGGCGGAGGCGGCCCCGTTCGACGCGGTTTTGGCCGCCGCCGCGGCCCCGGCCGTTCCGCGTGCCTGGACAGCGCAGCTCGCGCCCGGCGGCCGGATGATCCTTCCGCTGGGTGACGATGTCCAGATCCTGACGCTGGTGGAGAAGGATGATTCGGGTACCCGTACCAAGGAACTCTACGGCGTCCGCTTCGTCCCTTTGCTCGGGGCGGAGAGAGCGTAGGGCCTGTCCCCGCGACCTCGCGCCGTATTCAGCCCCGCAGGTGGTCGTTGTCCCATACACATTCGGCCAAGATCTCGGCCAGGTGGACGGCGCGCACCCGGTCGCCCAGCCCGGCGCGGTCGATTCCGAGACGCATCTGGAGGTGGCAGCCGGGATTGGTGGTGACGATGACCGTCGCGCCCGAATCGCGGGCGGCGTGCATCTTGGGGTCGAGGATCTTCATGGATTCGTCGAAATGCAGCAGGTTGTAGATGCCCCCGGAGGCGCAGCAATCGGCGGCGCCGCGCATTTCCCGGTAGCGGTCACCCGCGACCGCCCGCAGGAGGCGCCGCGGCGGATCGCTCACATTCTGGACGTGCCGAAGGTGACAGGAATCCTGATACGTGACGGTCTCGGTGCATTCCCGCCGCAGGGGAAGCGGACCCAGCTCGTCCAGGACCGAGCTCAGGTCGCGCCACTTCCGGGCGAACCGGCGGGCCCGCGGTTCCCGGTCGGGATCTCCCGCGAACAGGTGATCGGTTTCATGCAGACGGGCGCCACAGCCGCCGGCGTTGCTGACGAAAACGTCGGCCCCGGTGGTTTCGAAAGCGGCCATATTCCGCCGGGCGAGGGCAATCGCTTCCGCCCGCATTCCCCGGTGGCTGTGCAGCGCGCCGCAACAGGTCTGGCCGACGGGAATCACCACCTCGCACCCCGCTTCCCGCAGAAGCTCGATGCTGAGGCGGTTGATCCGGTGCATCAGCGCGTCCATGACACAGCCCTGGAAGAACGCCACGCGGGCCCGTCGCTTGCCGCGGGCCGGAAATACCGAACCCGGAGTAGGGCGCCGCCTCGGGGAATCGGTTTCGGGGGCGACCTTTCCCAGGGCCGCCAGGGCCGGGAACAGCTTTTCCGGCAGGCCGGTGCGGAAGGCGAGGCGGCGAAGTCCGAGTACCTGGGCCAGCCAGACGAGATTGCCCGTTGCCCGCAGCCGCGCCGGATGGGGAAACAGGTGACGCAGGAGGAGGGTTTCGAGCCGGTGTCCCGGCCCGGGCGTGCCCGGCGTTGCCGCCGCCGTCGCGTTGCGCGCGGCTTCGAAGATTTCGCCGTAGGGCACGCCGACCGGACAGGCCGTCTCGCAGGCGCGGCATCCCAGGCACAGGTCGAGGGGGCGGGCCATGTCGCCGGCGATGTCGATACGCTTCTCCGCCGCCGCCTTGACCAGGTTTATCCGTCCCCGCGGCGACTGCGTTTCCCGTCCCATGGACCCGTACGTCGGGCAGACGGGGAGGCAGTACCCGCACTGAATGCACCGGTTGGCCCCCTCGTGAGCGTCGCGGAAAAGGGCGGCGGCGGGGTTGGTGAATCCGGTTGGGTCGTCGGGTGCGGGCGCCTTCATAATCCTCGATCAACCGGTCAGCCTGATGCGGGTTTGTCCGGGTTCGGGAAAGATCTTCCCCGGATTCAGGATGTTGTGGGGATCCCAGGCATCCTTGATCTTTCGCATCATGGCGAGGCCCGCCGTTCCGAGCTCCTTTTCCATGTAGGGCGCCTTCATCAGGCCGATACCGTGCTCGCCCGAAAGGGTGCCGCCGAGCTCGAGGGCGGCCTGGAAGATCTCGCCCACGGCGTCCTCCGCCCGCCGCATTTCCTCACCGTTGCGTTTGTCCGTGATGATGTTGGGATGCAGGTTTCCGTCGCCGGCGTGGCCGAAGACCACCAGGTTGAGACGGTACTTCTCGCGGATCGCCACAAGGCGCTCCATCATTTCCGGTATCCGGCTCCTGGGTACGGTGGCGTCCTCGGAGATCTTGGTCGGGCCCATGCGGGTGATGGCCGGTGAGATCATCTTGCGGGCGCGCCAGATGGCGTCGCGTTCGTTGTCGTCGGCCGCCACCCGGGCCATGCCGGCGCCGGCTTCGCGACAGAGCTCGGCGCAGCGATGGATCTCGTCCTCCACCGCCCGCGGGTGGCCGTCGACCTCGATGATCACGACTGCGGCGGCCTCGGCCGGCAGGCCGCAGGCCTCGTAGGCCTCCACGGCGCGGATGCAGGCGTTGTCCATCAGCTCCATGGCCGCCGGCAGGATGCCGGCGCCGAGGATGCCGGTTATGGCGCGGCCGGAATCGTGCAGGCGATCGAATGACGCCAGCAGGGTCCGGCGGGCGGCGGGCTGGGGTATGAGGCGCAGGGTGGCCTCGGTGACGACGGCGAGCGTTCCTTCGGAACCGGCGAGGAGGCGGGTCAGGTCGTAGCCGGTGACGTTTTTGACCGTTCGTCCTCCGGTGCGGAAAATTTCGCCGGTCGGGGCCACGGCCTCCATGCCGATGACGTATTCCTTGGTGGTGCCGTACTTGAGGCCGCGGGGGCCGCCGGAGTTTTCCAGGAGGTTGCCGCCGATGGTGGAGACGTGGGCACTGCTCGGGTCCGGGGGATAGAACAGGCCGGCCGCCGCCGCCTCCCTTTGGATGTCGGCGGTGATGACACCCGGCGAAACGATGGCCAGCATGTTTTCGCGATCGATCTCCAGCCGGGATCGCATCTGGGAGAGGTCGAGCACCAGTCCGCCTTTGACCGGCAGTGGACCGCCGGAGAGCGAGGTTGCCGCGCCGCGGGGACAGACGGGGAGCCGGATCTCGTTTGCCAGAAAAAGGGTGCGGCTGATCTCTTCCGCGCTCTGCGGCTGGGCGACGGCCTCGGGCAGGTAGTCACCGAACGAGGCGTCGTAGCTGCAGCTCAAGCGGTCGGCCAGGTCGAAAAAAAGGCGTTCGGGCGGAAAGATGGCGGCAAGTTTCTCCCGGCCTTCGGCGGTCAAGGTCATGGGGGCGATTATGGCACGCGACCGGACGTTGGCCAGCCGGATCGGGCGGAAGGCTTGTTTCGGGTTTATCCCACCGGGGTGAACGCCACAATCAGGTGCAGGCACACGCAGGTGACCAGGGCGGCCGCGACGTCGTCCGCCACCACGCCCTTTCCGCCGGGCATCTTCTGGAGGCGGGAAATGCCGAAGGGTTTCAGGATATCGAAGACCCGGAAAAGAAGGAAACCGAGCAGGATGACGATCCAGGCATTTGTCCCGTACAGCACGTGCTGGAGGCCGATGAAGCAAAGGGGGATCGCCACCATTTCATCGAGGATCATCTCCGGGGGATCGATCTTGGCCATTCGTTTTTCCCCTTCCCCGCAGATCTGGACGGCCAGGTAGAGGGTGGCGGCCAGGAAGAGGAGATAGAGGACGGGGTGCAGGTAGAAAAAAAAGACGGTGAACCAGAGCAGGCCGGCGAGGCTGCCCAGGGTGCCGGGCGCTTTACCGAGGTAACCCAGCCCCCAGAGGGTGGAGAGATTCACGATCCAGGGGGTCGGCAGGGTGCGTATCCAGACGGGGTTCGGCTTCATGAAGCCGGCTCCTTCCTTTCGGAAAGCTGCGGCCAGTACTTGAGGAAGTAGCGCAGGCCGGAGGTGACTGTGATCACGGTGGCCAGGAAGAAAAAGAACAGGCCGATGCCGTAGACCAGCCCCACCGCCGGGCCGACGTCACCGTCCGGCAGCAAACGGGCGAGGTCGCGCTCGATTACCGGAACCGCCAGGAGCAGGCCGACCGCGATAATCTGGGTGACGGTTTTCTGTTTCCCCGCCTTTTCCGCCGCGATGACAATCCCCCGCACCGCCGCGAGCATGCGCATGCCGGTGATGAGGAACTCCCGCGACAGGATCAGCAGCACGAGGAAAACGGTGAAGGCGGGCGCGAGTTCGAACACCACGATCGCCACCATGAGGCCGACGACCAGGATCTTGTCGGTCAGAGCGTCCATGAGTTTGCCGAAATCGGAAACGATGCCCCGCTTTCGCGCCACGGCGCCGTCCAGCCAATCCGTAATGCCCGCGATGATAAAGAGGATCAGGACCAGGGTGGCCGCCCCCGGCCAACCGGCGGGCATGAAGGCCACGATCAGAAAAAGGATCGGGACGCGCGACAGGGTCAGGAGATTCGGCAGGTTCATAGCCGCTGACAGGTGAAGGTTGCCATCTTTCCGGAAATCATTTTGCCTGAAATTGATCGGGAGGATTCACTGATAGCAAAGAAAAACGGAAAGGTCGCACAAAAAAGATGAAGCTCGCCATTTATCCCGGAACCTTCGACCCGGTCACTTACGGTCACCTCGACGTGCTGGACCGGGCATCCCGGATATTTGACCGGGTGGTGGTCGCGGTGGCCCGTAACGAGGGCAAAGGCCCCCTTTTTTCCGAAGAGGAACGGCTCGGATTGATCCGGGAGAACCTGGGTGACCGCGAGGGGGTTACGGCTACGGTATTCGAGGGGTTGCTGATTGATTTCGCGCGGGAGCAGGGGGCGACCGCCATAATACGCGGGTTGCGGGCGCTGTCCGATTTCGAGTACGAATTTCAGATGGCGTTGATGAACCGGCGCCTCTACCCGAAAATGGAAACCCTTTTCCTCATGCCCCATGAAGCCTACAGCTACACCAGTTCCCGCCTGATCAAGCAGGTCAGCAAGTTCGGCGGCGACATCACTCACTTCGTTCCCCCGAACGTCGCGCGAGCCCTGGCGAAGGTCCGCGACCGCATCGAGATTCGAACCGGTCCTTGATCGTTCCGGGCGGGGAAAACAGAATCGGAGCGCCATGGCGTGCGGGAAAATAGCCATTGTCGGCAGCGGGGCGGTGGGGTTGTATTACGGGGGTATGCTGGCCGCGAGCGGGTGCGACGTGCACTTTCTGCTCCGGTCGGACTACGAGTGGGTCAAACGCCGCGGGGTGTGCCTGCTGCTTCCCGGCCGCGAGTTGACGGTCCATCCGGTCCCGGCTCACCGGACTCCGGAATCCATCGGTCCGGTCGACCTGGTGATCGTTGCTCTCAAAACCACCGCCAACGATGCCCTGCCGGATCTGCTCGGACCCCTTTTGCAGGAAGGGACCGCCGTGCTCACCCTGCAGAACGGCCTCGGCAACGAGGCGTTCCTGGCGCGACACGTCGGGGCCGGACGGGTCATGGGCGGTTTGTGTTTTATCTGTCTCAACCGCGTCGGCCCCGGCACGGTCAGGAATTACTTTCCGGGCAACCTGACCCTCGGTGAATACCGGGGCGGACCGGGCGAACGGATTGCGGCGCTCGTCGCCGCCTTTCGCGAAGCGGGCATCGATTGCCGCGTTGCGGCGGACCTGAACGAGACCCGCTGGCGCAAACTGGTCTGGAACGTCCCCTTCAACGGGCTCACCATAGCGGCGGGCGGCATCGACACCGAGCGGCTGCTGGCCTCGCCCGGCATGACCGGAGAAATCGCGGCCCTGATGCATGAGGTCCGGGCCATTGCCGGGGCCGCGGGGGTTGTCATCGAAGAGGAATTTCTCCGGCGACAGATCGAAATCACCCGTCCCATGGGACCCTACCGGCCGTCCAGTTTGATCGACTTCATGGATAAACGTCCGGTCGAAATCGAATCGATCTGGGAGGCGCCGCTGCGTGAAGCCGAGCGCCTCGGCGTGTCCGCACCCCGTCTTCGGTTGCTCCACGCCGTGCTCCGGGCGCTTTGCTGAGCCTCAATAGTCGTCGTTGTCGTCGTCGATGATCTCGAGGTCGTCCTT
>PXDC01000397.1 GCA_003565135.1 Verrucomicrobiota bacterium | reverse complement strand
TTATGGCCCGTTTGTGCTGCACGATGGCACGTTTAAATCATTGAAAAAAGAGGACAACGTTCTTGAAGTAGGCATTGACCGCGCAGTGGAGCTTTTAAAAGAGAAAGCCAAAGGCCGCGGAAGCTCATCGGCTATTCAGGATCTTGGCAAACACCCCGAAACAGATGAACCTGTTAAAGTGATGGATGGCCGTTACGGGCCTTACATAAAATATGGCCGTAAAAATATCTCCCTGCCCAAGGGTACCGACCCCGAAAAAGTAACCATGGGAGATGCCGTGCGGCTTATTGAGGAGAAGGGGAAGAAGTAGCTATTCTCCCTGTTTATTTAAAGCTGTAATGACCGGATCGTTACAGCTTTTTTTATATCTGTTCATCACAAACATGCCCAAAGTTTACAGCTAATACCCCACCTGCCCGCCCCTGTACCCACCTTTCTTATCAAACAGAGGGAGAACTATCCTAAAATAGTGGTGGCATAAAAACTTTTGGCAGGGGTGACATAACCTGACACTCAGTTAGTTTATATTGTTTATGTAAGTAGAATTAAGTATTTAAAAGGAAACTATTTTTTTGGGGAAGTAAGAGATGAAAGAAATTCCTGAGGTAAGTTCATTAGAAGTAGTTACAGATGGTAATAAAGGTGCGTTTTTGTGTTACGTCTTAATAAGTAAGCTAAACTGAATTTGATTATGATTACTCCAATATACTCCAATGCTAACTCTATAAAAGTTGCAAATGCTTGATACACTGAAAAATATCGGAGACCAGCTATTAGAAGGTCGGGGTGTTTGGGCGCGATTAGTTACGGAACCAAAACATAACCCTGATAAAAAGAACTGGGTTTGCCCCATCCTATTTGATTGTATTGATCAGGAGATTCGATTTTTGAAAGATGAAATGACTCTTTATCGCAAAGATGAATCAGTGTACAAATTCAAATATTTATCACCTGAAAAATGGGGACGCAATGGGAAAAAGTGTGCTCTTACAATTGAGCCAAAAAAATTTTCCATGCTTGAAGAAACATTATTTGGAAAAAAAGAAGGAGATAATGGCAGTATGATGCTCTCAATTCTTGATTATGATCCTGAGTTTGAAATTAAACCAATATTTAAAGCACTTCAGGAAATAAATAAATTCTTGTCTATTAAAAGAGAACAGCTGGACTTGAAATTATTTAAAGAGGAAATAGATCTGGGAAGCAAAGAAGAGGTTGTTCTGTTTTACTCAATTATACGTTCTGAGAATTATAACAATGGAAAGCCAATTAAACTTTTTGATTTAGAAGGACATGAACAATTCGTAATTGGCAAATTTGCTACCCCTGAAAATTTGTCGATGGGAATTGATTACATATCAGGAAATGTATCAGATGAAGTCATAGAATCTACCTTTTCAGGGCGTTATAACATTCATAAAGTTTTTCAAACCGAAGCAAAAAACTATGCTTCTGGTTTTTCAGATTTCAAAAAAAACTTTCAATCCAATCCGGCAACCCTGGCCTCATTGGACAAGGCATCTGATTATGTCCTCAACAATCTAAATACAAGAATTGCTGGTGTTAGTCATATTGTTCTACCCAATTATCTCCATAAGAATCTCAAAGATTTTAACTTGGATCAGATTAAGTTGTTTTTGGATAAAACTGGAGACTTGCTTTTCAAATACCAGACACTCGATACAGATTTAGATAAACATCTTCCTGAGCTCGATCTTTTTTGGGTAAACTATATCGCATTCGAGTCTGACGGTAACTCATTTAAAATCATGAATCACATCAAAGATGTGAATAGTGCTTATCTAAAGAAATTGGTTGAAGTATTTGGACGAACAGATTTTGAGTTCAGAAGCTATTTAGGAGACCGGGCTTATTTTAATCTTCAATCTATCTATCGAATCATTCCCGTTCGCGATGGTCAAAAATCGAAAGTAAATCCGGTATTAAAACTCTTAAAAGATATTCTTGAACAAAAATCGGTTCAGCAGGAAGTTTTATTTGACCATTTTATCACACTGGCTCTGAGCCACTGGTACGGCAGGCACAGAGCTTTTCCAAATGTTCGAAATATTGATTCCTTCGATTTTGCAATAAAAGATGCAGTATTCAAATACACGGCATTAATCTACGCTTTAAAACAACTAAACCTGATTGATATGGAAACAGAAAACAGACAAGTGGAGTCCACTGAAACTGTAAAATCCGATTTTCAGCAACGAGTGGATGGCTTCTTTGAGAAAATGGAGTATGGTGAAGCAGAAAAATCAATGTTTTATCTTGGAAGAGTACTTTCTTCGATAGCTTATGCACAGTACAAAAAAGGGCATGAATCAAAACCCGTGCTAAACAAAATCAATTTTAATGGCATGGATGCTCAAGCAATTGTAAGGTTGAGCCTTGATCTTGCCGAAAAGGCACGTCAATACAACATACATCGCGAAACAGACTGGAACTTTGCCAGATTCCGAGAAGGATTTAACGACAAAAACTGGCCGCTAACAAAAGAGCAGAACGTGTTCTACTTGATGGCTGGCTATTCATTTGGGCTAACAAAATCTGACAATCAATAAAAAACAGAACTATGGGTACAATACAAAACAACTCCGACTTTCTATTTATCTACGAAGCTATCAACTGTAATCCGAACGGTGATCCCGATCAGGAAAACAAGCCGCGAATGGATTACGATACACAAACCAACCTGGTGACTGATACCAGACTGAAACGATATATCCGGGATTATTTTATGCAAAATGGCAAAGATGTATTTGTAGCCATGGAAGAGGGACGAAAAGTAAATCCAGATCAAAAGCTGGAATTTGTCGTCAATCGTCTGTTAACAGACCCCAAAATGGTTGATGAATATTTTGAAGGTCACGATGAGATGAAAGAGGCTTTCAATGCCATCGTCTCAAAAAAGAAAGATGAAGCGGGTGTTTTTAAGGAGCTGCAAAATGCAAAGAACAAAACACTGAATGCTTTTATTCTGGATAAGATTGTCAAAGAAACATTCATTGATATACGGCTCTTTGGAAGCGCGTTTGCTGTTGGAGGATTTACTCAGGCTTATACAGGCCCGGTTCAAATTAACTGGGGATATTCGCTGAATAAAGTATATCCCATTGAGTCGGATTCAATCGTAACCATCATGAGTGATGACAGCAGCACATTCGGTAAAGATTACAGGGTACATTACAGTCTGTTAGCTTTCCATGGTGTTGCGAATAAGCACACAGCTCAAACTACAGGGCTGTCGGAGGATGACATGAAAGAGTTTCGGTCAGTAATTTGGAATGCCATACCTGCCTTGCCTACCCGCTCCAAATTAAATCAATATCCTAAGCTTTATCTTGAAATAGTATATAATGACGGTTACAACAATGGACATTTTGGTGATTTACGTGATTATGTAGATTGTACTCCTAAAAATGGTGTAGATGATTTCAAGAAAGTGAGAAAATTCAAGGATCTGAATGTTGACTTCACCAGACTTGAAAAACTTATCAGCGAGAATAAAGGAAATGGCAAGGCGATTAAGGAAGTAAAGGTTCAAACCGCCGAAGGAATTTCAATTAATGCCTGATCAGATGGAAATCCTGAAATTTGATATTGAGGGCAAATTCGCTCATTTCCGAAAATTTCATGGCAACAATACAGCCATGAGCTACTCGATTCCTCCTCGTACCACAATTATCGGAATTTTAGCTGCAATCCTTGGTGAAGAAAAGGATACCTACTACGGGAAATTTAAATCCGAAAATTTGAGGATTGGTGTTCGGATTATGCACGATATCAAAAAGTCATTTCACAGAGTCAATTATTTGAAAATTACCAGTCGAGATGACTTTACCGGGAGAAGTGGCAGAATACAAACACCTTTCGAAATCGTAACAGGACATGATCTTAAAAAGGACATGGTTAGTTATCGATTTTATTTAGCTGCGGGTGAAAATGATGATATTTATGACGCATTGAAAAACCATCTTTTATCTGGTGTCCGGACATTCAACATCAGTTTGGGTATCGCTGGATTTTCAGCATTCCTGTCAAATATTGAAAAAATTCATGCAACTGAAATAAAAGCCAACAACGAATGGGTGGACATCCATTCAGCCTGCAATAGCGAGCAGGTTATGGAAATTGATTTTCCTGACGAACCTGAAATCAAATTCAACCATATAGAAGAAGAGTTGCTGCCGGCAGATTTCATCGGAGGGGATAAAGGACGCGAATTATTTAGAATGAACCGGGTTTTGTTTGCAACAAAGCCCTTCCCAATGCATGTCAAACTTGACGGCACATATTATCAGCTCAAGAAGTCGAATGATGAAATCGAAAATATCCAGTTTTTAGAATATGCCGGTGTATTCTCATAGCAGAAAAAACAAAGATGGTAAACGGGAGGGAAGCAAATATTTATTTGACCATCTTAAAGGAGTAAAAGAAAAAGCTCTGTTAAATTTTTCCGGCCATTTAACTATTCAGGAAGCTGAATCTGCCAAATCACTTCTTGAAACCGTTTGCTGGCTGCACGACCTCGGAAAATATACAAGCTATTTTCAAACCTATCTGCTTGAACCAGGCAAGGTTTCAAATGATTTGAAAAGCCACTCTGCACTTGGGGCACATGCTGCATTCAATTACCTGAAACATGATACAACAAAAGCCCTTCTTGCCTACTACCTGATTAAACTGCACCACAGCAATCTTTTAAACTTTGACAAGGTTTTATGGCCGGATTTTTACAATGAAAGAAAATGGGGAATCATTGACACGTTTGAGAAACAAGTTCAAAATCTCAACAACTTCGATGAATTAAAACAGCAACTTTCAGGATTGGATATTTCTCATCTGAAGTTCAATGAGCCCAAAAAGCTTTTTAATGATTACAAAAAGGAATTAATAGAAGCTGATTCCATCGAGCATTATTTCATAGTGAATTATCTGTTTTCGCTATTGATTGAATCGGATAAGCTTGATGCCTCCGATACGTCACAATATAATTTTACCCCATTGCCTGAAAATGCTGTTGATAATCGCAAGAACTTTGGGAAATCAACATATCCTGATCGGGAGCTAAGAACCTTTACCCAAAATGAACTTCGCAATTTTGTCCGGGCTGAAGTGGTCAAAAACGTTGAGAGAGAAGATATTTTGGTAAAACGAATATTTACCCTTGCCGCACCTACCGGTATTGGGAAAACAATGACCGCCCTCGATTTCGCATTGAAACTCAGGAATAAAATTGAAGATCAGGAAGGTTATCTGGCTCAAATCATTTATGGACTTCCTTTTATCAATATCATTGAGCAAGCGTTACAAGAATATGAAATCACTCTTGACGAAGGCAAAATTCTTGGCCACTACCAATATGCCGATGTATTTGGAAGCGATGAACCGGGAAAAAACACGGTTGATGACGAAGAGAGATTTTACTCACAAAAGAAAATGTCTTGGGATACCTGGCAGGGTGATATTGTGATTACTTCGTTCGTACAACTGTTTGAGACTCTGATCGGCAACCGAAACAAACTCCTGAAAAAATTTCACCACTTTGCAGATTCTATTATCATTCTTGATGAAGTGCAAACGCTGGCCATTGAAAAGCTTCCTGTTATTGGTGCTGCACTTTATTATCTGAGCAAGTTCCTGAATACACGAATTATCATCATGACGGCAACCCAGCCAAAACTTTTTGAACTCATGAACCGTGAGTTATTGGTTGAGATTGATGACAAAATTCTAAAACCGTTTAACTTGCTGACCCGCGATGCTGAAGTTTTTGCCTGTTTTAACAGAACAAAGGTTATATCGGCGATTGAGAACAAAATGGAGAACGAAGAGTTCATTGATTTTTTTGATTCAAGATGGACACATGGTAAAAGCTGTTTGATCGTAGTCAACAAAGTCAATCGTTCCATTGAAATTTTCGACCTACTGTCAGAGCATCTGAACAATTCCGGGGTTGAGCTGTTCTATCTTTCAACAAACATTACTCCAGCTGAAAGAAAGCAGATGATTGAAAAGATTAAAAAACTTCTGCCAAATAAAACCTGCATTTTAGTTTCCACACAGGTTGTGGAAGCTGGTGTAGATCTTGATTTTGACATGGGCATTCGGGATTTGGGGCCAATTGATTCAATAGTTCAGGTAGCCGGCAGAATAAACCGGGAAAATTCAGAAGAGAGAAAAGGTTCACCTCTTTATGTAATTGATTTTGGTGATTGCCAGCGTATTTATGGCCATGCAACAGAATCCAATGCGCGAAAGGCTTTATCGAAAGATGAGATCAATGAAGAAAATTATAAGCAATTGGTGGAAGAGTATTTTGATTCGGTATCAGATGAAACTCAAGCCGAATTTAAAATCTCAAAAGAGATTTTCTGCGCAATGAAAAAATTGCGTTATGCACACCCAAATAGTCCTGGCCAGAATAAAGTTTTGACTGTGAGTGATTTTAAAATCATTGAAGACTCTAACCAGGGCATCTCTGTTTTTGTTGAATTACCTGATGATTCTGAAGGAACTGAAGCGAGACAAGCTTATGATGCTTTGTTAAGTAATGAAATACCCAGACATGAATTTGATAGCAAGTTTAAAAGAACCTTTCACCAACGGATAATTGCTGTACCTGATTATTTGCCGAATATTAAACAATTGGTTAAAGAAGACAGCAGACTTTCAGAAAATATTCTGTGGATCAAGCCAGATGTTTCAGAATATTATTATGCGGAAACCACCGGCTTCATACGAACCGGAGAAAAAGAATCCCTTATCATGTTTTAAAGAAAATTGGCAATCGTCCTATTTTTTTAAATATTACTATTCAGCTTTTCATCAAACCCAAACCGAAAGCCACCAATGAGTACAAAAGAAAAACTGATAGAAAAAATTTCAACCATAGAAGATCCTGACCTTCTTAAAGTAATTGACCGCTGGATTACCACACTCATTGAAGCTTCCGTGCCGGAAACCTATTCGAGGGAGGAAATTGCAGCCGTTCGTGAAGGATACAGGCAGTATAAAGCCGGAGAGACGATAACCCAGAATGAAGCGTCTGAACTATTTGATCAATGGTTGAAAGAGAAATAAAGTGGACCAGAAAAGCGCTCGAAGATAAAATCTCCATCATGGAGTTTTGGTTCCTTAAAACCGGCTATACAGATTATCCGGTGAAACTTGAAAATCTTTTTAACGCCACACTGTCGATTGTAACGCAACTACCCAGAATGGGTACTTTCTTTGATGAAAAAAGGAACATTCACTTTGTAATCGTTAGAGATTATAAAATTTACTACACATTTACAGAGGATGAGGTAACCGTACTTGCCATCTGGGATACCCGAAGAAATGAAGATATATTTATCATTTGATTAACACGAATACATGCCCATATCCCAAACCATCATCCGCTTCCCCGAAATTGACCTTCACACACGTGATGCCCATAAGCTGCGTGGGTATTTCGGAAACTTTTTCCGGGAAAAATCAGAACTGCTGCACAACCACATGGGCAACGGAGAGTTTAGATATCGGTACCCGCAGGTGCAATATAAAGTGATTGAAGGCACTCCCACACTTGTGGGCATTTCAGAGGGAGCCGCTCTTCTCACCGAACTATTCCTGAGAATACGGGAGATTGACATTGATGGCGTGAAATATCAAGTGCATCAAAAAAATATCGAGGCAAGGCAGGTAGAACCGGAAGCCTCAGTTGCCCCAAATACCTACCGGTTTGAGACACTCTGGATGGCACTGAACCAGCACAATCATCCGCGCTATGTAGAGGCTAACCGGCTTGAACAGGAAAAGCTTTTGGAAAAAATATTGGTTGGTAACTGCCTCTCGTTTCTAAAAGAGATGGGCGTTTTTGTGGAAACCCGGCTGCAGGCCAGAGCCAGCCTTCAGGAAAAGAAAACCCGATTTAAGAACAACAGTATGATTGCCTTTGAAGGCATGTTCGAAATTAATGCCAACCTGCCCGACTGGATAGGGCTGGGCAAGCAGGTATCGAGGGGTTTTGGGACGATTCGCAGGGTTGTATGAACTTAAAGCGGGGTAGACTTGATTTTTCAGAAAAATCAAAACGGTCACAAATTATTCAGATATTCAACGAATCAAGGCCTCAACGGAGAGATCTTCATCAAGTGTCTCCCAGTGTATCCCAACGCCATTGCCGATAAATCTCCAGTTGTTTAAGTCCTTCTCACTTGCATCCCGAAGTTTCGGGAACCACTCAAGGGGCACACCTATTTCCCTTCCGTCTTCAAGTAGAACAAATAGTTTGGTATCTGAAAACCAGAGACGGGTAGCTTTGGCCGGTTTATATTTAACTGAAATATTCATCCCAGGTCTTTTCTATCTGCGATTTATGTTCTATTACAAGTTTTCTGATTTTGTTCAATTCCGTTGAATTAAATCCGGTTGAATATGCAAGATTAACCGGTTCCAGCCAAAATTTACAATACCCATCTCCACTTTCAACGTGTATGTGTACTGGTTCATTTCCTTCATTACTGAAGAAAAAGAAACGGTATCCATCAATTCGGAGTACAGTTGGCATGGGCTTCGTTTAAAAGAAATGAATCAAGATTATGAATTATGTTTTTATCTACAAATTTAGTGACAAATTAAAAACATCAAAGCCCGTATAACGGGGTAAAATGATTTTGCGGATATGCCTGTATCTGGTTATATATTCATATGCAGCTATACATCACTACATTCGGTTCATTTCTCCACATCAAAGACGGGATGTTTCAGGTGAAATACACCGACGAAAACGGCGAAACGGTGAAAAAGAAAATACCGCCGAAAAAAGTTTCGGGCATTGTGCTGGATAAGGGCACATCCCTTACGTACGAGGCTGTAAAAACGGCACTTTCTCACAACATCGACATTGTGTTTGCTGAAGGTGATGGCGCCCCAATAGGCCGGGTATGGCACAGCAAGCTGGGCAGCACTACCAAAATAAGAAAACGGCAGCTTGAGGCGAGTATAGGGGCAGAAGCTATACCCTGGGTAAAAAGCTGGGTGAGCGACAAAATCAACAACCAGGCCGATTTTATCAAAGAGCTTAAGAAACACCGAAAGCCCAAAGAAGAACAGATTAACGATGTATTGGCCAGAATGGAGTCTCTCATTCAAAAAATTGAAGAGTTGAATGGAGAAACCGTAGCTGATTTTGCCGATTCCATTCGCGGGTATGAAGGAACGGCCGGCAGATACTATTTCGGGCTGCTCTCATCGCTGCTTGCAAAAGAGTATCAATTTAAAGGCCGCAGTTACCGGCCCGCTGAAGATCCGTTTAATGCCTTTTTAAATTATGGTTACGGTATTTTATACAGCCGCATCGAAAAATGTATTATGATTGCAGGCCTCGACCCTTATGTGGGTTTTCTGCATCGGGATGATTACAATCAAACCAGTTTTGTGTTTGACTTTATTGAACCCTACCGCCCATTTGTTGACCTTACGGTGTATCGTCTGTTTTCCGGTAAAAAGGTAAACCAGGATCACTACTACGAATTTACCAATGGCGTTGGGCTTACCAAAGAGGGCAAAAAACTAATCGTTGAACAGTTTATTCAACGGTTTGATGTGGATAAAATCCGTTATCGCGGGCGCAACCAAACCCGCATGAATGCCATTCAGCAGGATGCGCACACTTTTGCCAACAAATTAATTGAAGTTTAAAGTGAAAAGGTCATTCTCAGTTTCATTTTTCTGTAACACCTTTATCACACAAGAATAGCTACTGTTGTGAAGCAGAAACTCACTTTTTACATTTCACACCGAATCCATTGGAGAGGTTTACCATTATAAATGTTTAGCAACTACTCAATTTAAACCCGATAAAAAATATGATCTGCTGGGTAATGTACGATATTAAAAACGACCGGGCGCGAACCAAAATAGCCAAAGCGTGCCAACAATCCGGGTTGAACCGAGTGCAGTATTCCGTATTTCTGGGTACAATCGAAGCCAACGAAAAAGATACACTGCAAATTCAAATCGAAGAGCTGATGGATGAAGATGAAGACTCGGTGTATATCTTTCCGATGAGTAAGGATGAACTAAAAGCCACTGTTCTTATGGGACAGGCATTCGACAAAAAAATGGTTACTGATGAGGTTAGGTCACTTTTCCTTTAAATGGATTACACGGGTATGCACAACATAAGTATCACACCATCCGAAATTATTCAATATCTATACTGTCCACGGTTTATATATTTCGAAAAAGTACTGGGTATTCCTCAATTCGAGGAAAAATCGTACAAGGCCATGCGTGGCCGCCATCTTCATGAAGATAAAACGAGAATGAATAAAGAGTACCTGCGTAAAAAACTGGGAGTTGTTGAGAAATACCAGGAGCAGTACCTGAGCAATCATATACTGCGCGGAAAAGTAGATGAGGTGCTAATACTGAACGACGGCACCGCAGCACCGCTTGACTATAAATTTGCCCAATACAAAGATAACGTATTCAGTACCTACAAAACTCAGCTGGCCTGTTACGCCTGGCTGGTTGAAGATAATTACAATATACCGGTTCACCGTGGCTATCTTGTATATACCCGAAGTAAAAGCAAACTGGTAGAGGTAGAGCTGGAAGAAACTTTTAAGCAGAATGTGAAAGAAAATGCTGCCTCTATTGTAAGGATGATTGATGAAAACTTTTTCCCGAAAGCAACGCGATATAAGAAACGCTGTGTAGAGTGTACCTACCGAAACATTTGCATTCAGTAACAGAATTTGTAGATTAGAGTGGGGTAAAAAAACGCCGTTTTCCGAACGTTAAATTATTTGTGCCATGCTCTTTGACATCCTGTAAAACGTTGAAAGAGAATGAGTTGTATAAAAATATATGTTCGGAGACATGAACTTTTTTACTGAAATTATTTGATATGATTCAAAAAAGTCATCCGCTTATAGTATGGAGTAGATTGGTTAAATATTTAACGATCAATTTATTAGGTATAAAAAGCTCATCACATCTCTAATCCACCACAACAAGGATTGAAACTACAAAAAAGATGAGTAACCAACCCGAAACCAAACCATCACATCTCTAATCCACCACAACAAG
>PXDC01000322.1 GCA_003565135.1 Verrucomicrobiota bacterium | reverse complement strand
TTTATTTGCCTGGCAAATTATTCTTGAGTTTTCAGACGATACTGCCACGGTGTGGGGTTATGAATATTCGAAGGCCGAAAAGATTGAAGGTGGCCGGTACCAGCGCGGTTTATCATTGTATGAGCCGGGTCGCCGGGGGGGAGCCTTTGTTGGGGACGACCGAGAAGGAGGTCTTTCGCAAGCAGCTCCACCGGTTGGCCGATTTTTGCGGGGTGGAGGTGCTGACTTACTGTGTCATGAGCAACCACTTCCACCTGCTGGTGCGGGTGCCTCCGGAGGAGGAGGCGCAGGCGGTCAGCAACCTGGAGCTGGAGCGACGGGTGCGGCGGCTTTACCCCAAGGAGGAGGCGCAGGCGTGGGTGTCGCGGCTGCGCGGGGAGGAGGCGGAGGCAACCCGGCAGCGCCTGCTCGCGCGCATGGGGGATGTCTCGGTGTACCTCAAGGAGCTCAAGCAGCGGTTTTCCATCTGGTACAACCACACCCACGGCCGTTACGGGACCTTGTGGTCGGAGCGCTTCAAGAGTGTCCTGGTCGAACCCACCGGGCGCGCGCTGCTGACGGTGGCCGCCTACATCGATCTCAACCCGGTGCGGGCGGGGTTGTGCGAGGATCCCAAGGCCTACCGCTGGTGCGGGTACGCCGAGGCCGTGGCCGGGGAACGCACGGCCCGGGCCGGGCTGTTGCGGGTGATGGAAACCGGTCAGTGGCCGGGTGCGGCAAAGGCGTACCGGGTAATCCTGTTCGGTCAGGCCTATTTTACCGAATCCGGGGGTTCCGCCGGGGTGTCGGAGGGGAAGCTCGAGCAAGTGCGCCGCCGCGGCGGGGCGTTGACCCTCGGGGAGCAGTTGCGCTGCCGGGTGCGTTATTTTACCGCGGGGGCGGCGATCGGCTCGAAGGCCTACGTGACCGAGTTGATGCGCGAGCGCACAGACTTTGTCGGCGCCGGGCGCAAGACGGGGCCGTGCCGGATGCGGGGAACCGCCTTGAAGGAGCTGTACAGCCTGCGCGCGTTGCGAAGGAAGCCATTGGGATCGTAAAGTTAAAGAATTCGACTCATTCTCGCCAATCGCTCGAAACATACGCCTTGCGGCGAAGGAAAGTACCCCGATCATACAGGACGATCGGCCGGGAAGGCTGAGACGGCAGCGGTACAATCGAGCACCTGTTAAGCTTTATGGCCAAGCGTCACCGCGCAGTTGGCGAGACGGGCGTCCCGGACTTCAACCCGGGGACTTAGCGCGGCAACGTTTCGGTAGTGTGCCAAACGCGTCCCCGAAGGACGCTGCCGGCCGGGTTCTCCCGGGCGATCATATTGTCGGTTGTGCTGAGCGGGACGGCCTCGAAAAAAATCAAGCGGCCGAGGCGCTGGCAGGAGATCCCCTTTCATGGGCAACCTCGCGTCCCGTTGCCGATACAGCGAATCGTTGACCGGCCTGAGTATCTCAACAGGCAGGGCGGCATGAGCCTCGCAATAGCTCGAGAAAGTGGGGTAAACCTTTTGGAACGATAGGCACGAATGTTGCCGACCACAGCGGGACGCCTGTGGGCATCACGGCGGTACGGCCTCGATGGATTAACCATCGCTCCCGGCTTGCCGGGACGGGATCCAGCGGCTTACATTCGCTTCCGCCACCGAATTCATGATGAATCATCGACGCAACCCGATCCCGACATTCCGGCTGCCCCGCATGCTTCGGGCATCCGGCGCCCTCGTCGCCTTCGTCATGTCGGGTTTCCGGGTCGCGGTCGGCGTCAGCGCCTCGTGCTCGCCGCTCGAGCCCGCGGAACGATGGGAAGCCCTGTTCGATCACCTGCGGTCAACCGAATCGTTTTCCGCACCGTTTCGCGAGGAACGCCACCAGTCGTTCCGCCGGACCCCCCAGAATTTTTCCGGCGTCCTCCGGGCACACCGGGAACGCGGCGTCGCGTTCCACTACCGGCAGCGCCGGGAGCGCCTTTTTCTCATTCGGGACAACACCCTCTACGACGCCACCGGCGGAACGCCGGAAGCCGTGTCCATGCCCGGCGAAGCACGCTCGCTCATCGTTGCGGTGGGACGACTCGTCCAATGGGACCAGAATTGGATCGAGGAAAACTTTCGTCTTGCGGGTGAATTCGCCAACGCCGCCTGGCGGCTTACCCTCGACCCCTCAACCCCGGAACTCGAGGACCTGCTCATGGAAATCGTCCTTGAGGGTGCGCGCCTGGAGATCAAAAAAATCATCATTCACCAGACCCCGAACAGGCGGATCGAATTCTTCATCGAGGACATCGAACTCGATCCCTCGTGGTCGGAGAGGGACCTGGACACGTACTTTCCCCCAGTCCCATGAAGCGTCCGGCCGCCGGTTTGATTTTTCTCATCCTGTTACTCGGCGCAATGTTCGCGGCGCTTTTCATTCCCTGGAACCAGGTGATCGAAACCCGCGTATTCGCCCTCCTTCCCGAGGCGGCGCGGTCCGACGACGCCAGGGTCGCGCGCGAAGTCATGGAGGGAAAGCAAAGCCGCATCATTCTCGCGGTGCTTTCCCATCAGGGCGGTAACTCCCTCGACCCGGCGGCGGCCGACGCCTTTGAACGCTCGTTGTCCGGGAATCCCGCGATCGAACGGGTCGAGTCGCCTTCCGGCGATTTGCTCCGCGACCCCGGAGCGGTCCTGTTCGAACACCGCTTCACCTGGCTCCTGCCCGGATGGCTGGACGAGCATTTTCCCGATTGGGAAAGAGATCCGCCCGAAGCCGAAACCATGGCGGCAGCTGTCGTGGAATCCCTCGACGCGTTCCTCGAAGATCCCGGATCGTACCACGCCGCCGACCTCGTCCCACGCGATCCGTTTGTCCTTGTCCCGCGGGCACTGGAACGTTTTCCGGCGCCGGAGCCCTCACACACCTCCCACCTGAAACGCTACTGGATCACCCAGACCGAATCGCCGCTGGATCCGGCGGGCCAACGTCCCGTCTTCGATGCACTTGAATCCGCCCGCAACGAGGCACGGGACCGGCAACCCGGCTTGAAACTTGATTACACCGGAGTCGCACCCTTCGCCCACGCCAGCCGGATCGGTATCCGGGGAGAAATTACACGTCTGAACCTCCTCACATTCGGTTTTGTCCTGGCAACGCTCGGATTCTTTATACGCCGCTTCCGGTTTATACTCCCGCTGGCCGGCCTGCTGTTGCTTTCGATCGCCGCGGCGTTGCTGGCAACCGTGGCCGTGTTTCAGACGGTGCACGTGCTGACGCTGGTTATCGGCGCCATCCTCGTCGGGGTGGCGATCGACTACGGGTTGCACATCCTCCTTCACGAACCGTCGCCGCAAGGCGGCAAAACCCTTCTGCGGCCCCTTTTCACCGGGGCGATATCGACTGCGGGAGGGTTTGCGTTTCTGCTGTTTTCGGAACTTCCGCTTCTCCGGCAGGTGGGGACCTTCACCGTGAGCGGCCTTTTCGCGGCGCTGATCTTTGGGCTTCTCCTCAAACGACTCGTCCCGGATACCGTCAGCATTCCCTACCTGACCCCGCGCTTCCGCCCGTTCTCACGCCTCCCGGCTCCCTTTGCCATCCCCTTCGTCGCCCTCGCCGTTACCGCGTTTTTCCTGGTTTCCTGGCACGACGACATTCG
The DNA here is from genome assembly GCA_003565135.1 of Verrucomicrobiota bacterium. Classification (GTDB taxonomy): domain Bacteria; phylum Verrucomicrobiota; class Verrucomicrobiia; order Opitutales; family T3Sed10-336; genus PXDC01. Next base: position 7,482 of record PXDC01000322.1, on the reverse strand, counting down.
GGAACTCGACTACCCCAATCCCGAACTCCGCGAGCGGGACGCCCACCTGCGCAACGCGTTCGATCCGGACGTCGATTCCCCCGGCTATCTCGTACTGGGCGCGACCCCGGTCGAAGCGCGCGAGAACCTGGACCGATGGCTGGCGGACGATCCGGGGAAAGACGACCGGCACCCCGGCCAATGGATTCCCCTTCTTTCACGGTCGGAATCCGCCTGGAAGCATTTTCGTACCGTCGCCTTCACTCCCGCCCTCCGGGAGGCGCTCGACAACGCCGACTTCGAACCCGACGCCTTTTCGCCCTTCGACGAGGACTGGGAAAGCTTTCTGGAAAGCCAACCAACCCCTTCGCGTTACAACCGACAGGTCGAAGCGTTCGCCGACAGCCTCCCGGACGCCCTCTCGATGCTGCTCCAGGTCCGGCCCGAATTGACCTGGATGCTGGTGCGCCGCGACGGAGCACCCGAGTCATTCGACAACCTGCCTCCCCACGTGCACCCGGTCCGTCAACTGGAAACGCTCAACGCTTCGTTCGCCCTCTACCGCGAATCCTCGACCCGGTTGATTCTCGCGGGAAGCCTCGTTCTCATCATCCTCGTCGTGTCCGTATACCGCGGATACGCGCCATCCTGCCTGTTCCCTCCCGCCCTGGCGGCCTCGGCGTCGCTGGGGGTCGCTTCGCTCGTGTTCGATCACCTCAACCTCTTTCACCTGATCGGCCTGTTTCTCGGAACGTGCATCGCGCTCGATTACGCCCTCTTCGCCACGGAACAACGCCGCTCCGGAGGCAATCTCCCCGTATCGGTTCCGCTTTCCGCCCTGACCACGTTCGGCACGTTCGCCATCCTCGCCACCAGCGCCATCGGCGCCGTGCAGGCGCTCGGCTTCTCGGTGGCGGGCACCGTCCTGTTCGGTTTCCTGCTCACCCTCGTTCGCGCACCGGCATTCCCGAGGGCCACACAGACCGGCGGGTACCGTCCGTGAGCCGGGCGCGATCCCACGGCTTCGCCCGGGGTTCGGGTTAACTCAGACGCGGTACCCCGGGCAATTTTCGATTCGCCCGATGAGCTTGCTTGCCTCGGGCCTCATTACCTCATTCCTTTTCCCTATCACCGACGTATCCGACATTCCTTTGCCACACGGGCCGCGGGCCCGGTTTCTCCAGTGGGTGGACGTCGCCAGCGGCGACTCCGTAACCGCCCGGGCTTCCCTGCGGCAATTCCTCGAGACGTTCGGCATCGCGGGAACCGTGGATGTGTCCGAATGGGCTCTCGAGCTCCTGGCGCAGGCGGCTCCCCCGCTGCTCGCTCCCGGTTACGGTGCCGGAACCATCGCCAAGGTCGAATTCCTCAAGGTACACCGACCGCTAACGCCGGCGAACGACCCGGTATTTGTCCGTCTCAAACGCCTTTCTCCGCCCGATTCCCCGCTGGCTCATTTCCGGGGAACCGCCGGACCCGACCGGGATGGAAAAACCGTTCTGGTCGAAGCCGAGTTCAAGCTTGCGCGGCACCCGGCCAACGCCCCGACCGATGCCGCGGATTCCTCCTTCTGAATGACACCCCCCGCCATGGTATCGCCCATCTACGAGAACTGGCTGGAAACCGTCGCTCGGGATCCGGACAAAATCCTTCTCACCGAGGCCGCCACCGGGGCGAGCTGGACCGCCCGGGATCTTCGTGACGCGGTCGAGGCGCTCGATCGGGAACTGCCGGGACAAGACCGCTGGCGCCGGCGCGTCGTCCTCATCCACCTGCCCAACTCGTTCGACTGGCTTGTCGGGTTTCTGCTCTGCCAGAAGCGCGGGGCCATCGCCCTGGCCCTCGATACCGACACCTCACCGGCAAATATTCCGGCCCTGCGGCGGCGGCTCAAGGTCGCGGCCTGCCGCCGCCCGGATGGTTTCCATTCATTCCCGGCCCGGCCATACCGGCTCCCCGCCTGCGTCATCAAACTGACCTCCGGCGCCACCGGAACGCCGAAGCCGCTGTTTTTCACCGACTCCGAAATGCGCGCCGACGCCCGGCAGGTCGCGGCCACCATGGGCCTGACGGCAGACGACGTCAACTACGCCGCCATTCCATTCGGCCACTCCTATGGCCTCGGCAACCTGGTCTTTCCGCTCATCCTGGACGGAGTCCCCTGCGTCATCGCGGACAACGTCTATCCCGCCGGAGTCGCCCGCGATTTCGAACGGTACCGGCCGACCTTTTTCCCCGCCATCCCCGCGCTCCTGCACGCCCTCGCCCGAAGCGGTGTCACACCGGATTCCTTTCGGTCGCTGCGTCGGATCATCTCGGCCGGAAGCTTCCTCGCCCCCGAGGTAGCGCGCCGATTCCGGGACCGTTTCGGGGTCGTTCCCCGCAACTTCTACGGTTCCTCCGAAACGGGCGGCATCGCCTTCGATCGCACGGGTGATGCGACCCTGACCGGTCGCAGCGTGGGTGCACCGCTCGATGGGGTCCGTGTTTCCATCAATCGGGCGCGGCGGGTCAAGGTGGTCTCACCGGCCGTGCACACGCGATACAATCGCAACCGCACCGCCGGATTGGGCACACACGTCCTCTCGGACTACGGAGAAATCCTGCCCGGCGGCGAGATCCGGTTAACCGGGCGGCGGCGGACCCTGCTCAAGGTGGCGGGAAGGCGCCTGAACCCGCTCGAACTGGAGCAGGCGGTGCTGGTCCGATTCGACGTGGATCACGCCTTCGTCGATTCCATTCCCGGGACCTCCCAGCTCGTTCTTCTCTACCAGGGCGACGCGGCGCCGGAAGACCTCCGGTCGCACCTGCGCGACACCTTCCCGCGCTGGATGGTACCCCGCAGGATCATCCGCCACCGCTTCCCGGTAACCAACCGGGGCAAAACCCGTTTCGATGCGTTAAAAGCCATCATTCAGCGCAAAACCGCCGGCGCCGGGAATTCCGGGGGATAAATCGTCAATTCAATTTCGACTTCGAGATCCTCGCGGCAAATAGCCGCCTCCACCCAGACCACCGAATCGTCGGCGCCCAGCACGGTCCGCCGCAGGAAATCCTCCGCCTTCCCGAAGTTCTTGCGATCCCGCAGGTACACGCGGAAAAAGCGGGATTCACCGACCGCCCCGCCGCGGAGCTCGGCCCCCGCCTGTTCCAGAATCCCTTCAAGATTGCTCACGGTGGTGGCCAGTTGCCCTGAAAAATCACCCGGGCAGACCGTTTCGCTTCCCTTGATACTGGCGGTGCCGGATACCCAGACGATAGATCCGCCCGGTGTCTCCACCACGCTGGCCCGGGCGAAGCTCGGGCTGCGCGGGCCGTATCGCGACGGGTACCGCCAGGCCGGGACCTGCTCCGGATTCTCCAGGTGCCGGACCGGGTGGCGCCCGGCCACAAAACCCAACATCAATAAATCGCCCCGGTGCCCCACCGCGCTGGCGGAGGGCAGGCGCCGTTCGAATCCGCGGCCGCAGGCCTCCTCGAATCCCTCGGCCCTCCCCAGGCAAAAAAGCCGGTAATTCTCCTCCCCGCCGGTCGATCGTTGGTTGATGGCCGGCACCCAGTTCCAGATATGGTACAGCTCAAGCCCGTCCGCAAGAGCCAGCATCCGCCGGTAAAGCTCGCGCGCAGCCTCCTCCAGGTTCGGCCGGCCGGAAACCGCCGTCCACCCGAGAAGGTAATCCGGCGAGCGGACCCATTCAAAGATTCCCGATCTCCCGCGGCGGCCCTCGAAAAACACCAGGTTCTCCCCCGCGCTTCCGCCGAGCCAGGGTTGTCCCGGTCGGATCGTCGCGTTATTCCGGTCCGCCAGCGGACTTCCCTCCGGCACGTAACGCACCGATTCACCGGTCAAGGGTCTCATGAATCGCCTTCCCCGCGAACCGGTCGCGGCGAACCGGGCAAAATACCTCCGTACCCGGGGTCCCCGCCGGCCGTCGTCTCTATCAACCTCTCCATGGCAAACCCGGGAACCGGTACACGGTGGGCGTCCAATCGTCGTGCGCGCATTTTCAAGCCCGGGGATGGTAGGCCCGCATCCGAACCGGAGACAAGTCCTTTCCCGTGCGATTCCCCACCCCCCGGTCATTCCCGGCTCGACCTGCGGGCGGTCCCGCCCTTAGGCTTCGAAAAAATTTCTTCCGTCGCCCGCGGAACACCGACCGCAGGCTCCACCCGCATCCCTTCCTTCCATGGCCCCCAAACAATTCAGCCGTCGACACTTCCTGAAATCCTCCGCGCTCGCCGCCACCGTCCCTTTTATCCTTCCCGCCTTCGGCCGCGGCAAGGAGCCAAGCCCGAACGACCGGATTCAACTGGGCATCATCGGTATGGGCATGATGGGAGGGCGCCTGTTGAACGGTTTCCTGCGCGAAGAGACCGTTCAGGTGGTCGCGGTCTGCGACGTCGATGCCGACCGTCTCGATCACCACCGGCAACGCGCGAACCAACATTACGCCGAGAAAACCGGACGCGGAAATTTCGACGGGTGCGCCGGCTACGGCGATTACCGCGCGCTGCTCGCGCGGGACGACGTCGACGGCGTTGTCATCGCCACCCCCGACCACTGGCACGCCATCATGGCAATCGAGGCCGCACGAAGCGGCAAAGCCATCTATTGTGAAAAACCCCTGTGCCAGTCGGTTGAGGAAGCCCTCGCCCTGGTCCGGACGGTGAGGCGCCACCGGTGCGTGTTCCAAACCGGCAGCCAGCAGCGCTCCGACGCCCGATTCCGCCGCGCCTGCGAGTGGGTTCGCAACGGATGGATCGGACGGGTGGAGCGGGTCGAGGTGGCGCTTCCGGACGGGATTGCCACCTGGTGTGCTTTGCCGGAATCCGACCCGCCCGCGGCCCTCGACTGGGATCTGTGGCTCGGCCCCGCCCCCGAGCGCGGATGGAACGAGACGCTCAGTCCGACCGGCGTCCACCGCCATTTCCCCGACTGGCGCCTGTACCGGGAATACGGCGGCGGCATGATCACCGACTGGGGCGCCCACCATTTGGACATTGTCCAATGGGGTCTGGACGCGGACGACAGCGGCCCCGAACGCGTCCTTCCGCCGGAGGAGATTGACGCGACGACCGGCGCGCGCCTCATTTACCCGCGAGGGATCGAAGTCACCCATGTCGAAGGCAACGGGATCACCTTTTTCGGCACCGAAGGCCGGATCTTCGTCAACCGGACCACCCTCGAAAGCACGCCCGAATTCGATCCCGGCGAACCCCTGCCGGACGACGCCGTGCGGCTCTACGAAAGCGACCATCACCTGCGCAACTGGCTCGATTGCATCCGGTCCCGGGAGAAGCCGATCTGCGACGTCGACGTCGGCGCCCGCAGCGTCATCGCCTGCCACCTGGTCAACATGGCCTACTGGTACCGGGAGGCGTTCGACTGGGATCCGGCTGAAAACCGCTTGGCCCATAACACCGGAAACCCCGATTGGCTCGAGGTCGCGTACCGCTCTCCCTGGAAACTCGAGGAACAGGCCCGGTCCCGGCCGATGATCCGCCGCCGCCGGAATTGACAGACCGCCCGGTTTGGCCCTATGCGGTAAGCATTAATTCACTGAGCGAATGTCGTCCCGGCGGCGGGATCTCCCGCCGGATTCCGATCCTTTCCGGCATTCGACGGCGACGTCCACCGGCCATGCTCTCGCCCGACCAAATCCGAAACAAACTGAAGGGGTATCCCGACCACCTCGTCGCGTCCTGTCTCGAATTCGAGAACACACGCGACCCCGAGGTTTTGAAACGGTTCGTATCCGGGGTCCTGGAATTTTTCGCCGCCGACGCGGCGGGAACCTCTCCTCCCGACGACGAGCCCGTCGCAACCGGGAACGAAAAGCTCGAGGTCGACTCGGTAACCCTGGCCGAGGTTGTTTTCCTCCTCGAGGGCCTTCTCGAAATCGAAATCGAGGACGAAACCCTGCGCGGGCTTCAGGACCGAAAAGATCTGGACCGGTTTCTCGACCAAACCGCGCGCGCCATCCCACACCGATGACCCCTCCGCAGGCGCCATGGATTACCGGGCTCGGATTCGTCACCAGCATCGGCAACACGCGCGAAACGGTCCTCGAAAGCCTGCGAACCAACCGGTCCGGAATCGAACCCCACCGCTTCCTGGAAAACGACCGGTCGAATGTCCGGGCCGCCGGAACCATCAAGGAGTTCGATTTGTCCTCCCCGAACTGGGCCGCCTGGACCGTCCCCGACCGTTACCGCTTCCGGCGACCCGTCCTGCGAAGCCTGCCGCCCCACGGTGTTTACGCCCTCTGCGCCGCACTCGATGCCATCGCCGACGCAAACCTCGAACCGGAAGCCCTGTCCCATCCCCGGATCGGTCTGCACGGCGCTTCGGCGGGATCCATGATCATGGTCCACCGCTTCCTGGAGGAAATGTATCGAAACGGCGCCCGCCGCGGCAACCCCCTGGCCATCTCCAGCACCATTTCCGGCACTCTCAACTTCAATCTGGGTGCCTACTTCAAGATCCAGGGAGCCAACCTCGGTTTCTCCTCCGCCTGCGCCTCGTCCAGCCACGCCCTCGCCTACGCGGCCGAGGAAATCCGCACCGGCAGGCAGGATGCGATGCTGGTGGTGGGTGCGGAGGATTTTAACGCGGAGACCCTTCTGCCGTTTGCCGCCCTGCGGGCCCTGTCGACCCGGGACGCCTCCGAGGCCTCCCGCCCTTTCGACCGGAAACGGGACGGCTTTGTCGGCACCGGCGGGGCCACTGCTTTGCTGCTGGAGTCGGCCGAGCGCGCCCGGGATCGCAATGTCCGTCCTTACGCCGCCGTGCAAGGCTGGGGCCAATCCTCCGACGGGGCCGAAATCGCCGCCTCCCATCCCGAGGGCCTCGGTCTCTCCCGCGCCATTTCCCAGGCCCTCGCGGACGCCGGGCTCGGTCCCGAAAGCATAGACTACATCAACGCCCACGCCACCTCCACCCAGGTCGGGGATGCCTCCGAAGCCCGGGCAATCGATTCCGTTTTCAGCCCGGCCCGGGCGCACCCGCCGGTCAGCAGCACCAAGGGTATTACCGGACACGGACTCTCCCTGTCGGGCGCCCTGGAAGCGGCCATTTGCGCTCTGTGCCTCCGTCACGACCTCGTTCCGGGCAACAAAAACCTCACCGAGATCGATCCCGAATGTGCCCGCCTCAACCTGCCCACCGCACCCCACACGGCCGCCCTTCGCACCGTGCTCTCCAACAGCAGCGGTTTCGGCGGCGCCAATGTGGCCCTGGTGCTGGGCCGGGTCTGATCCCGCAAGCCGGCAAACGGAAATCGGCAACGGCGCGACCCGCCCGCCGGTCCCCGCCGACGGGGCGGAGACGTAAAAATCCCGTCAAAGCCAAAAAAAATGATTTTTCCGGTTGCCATACCCGGTTGTGCGTGCTTTATTACCCTCAATCAGATTTAACACTTTCCTCCGCATAGCGGAGGTTTGGGGTAACTAAGAAAGCAAAGGGCGGGCCATTTAGGGGTAGGTGGCCCGCCCACTTTTTTT
>PXDC01000049.1 GCA_003565135.1 Verrucomicrobiota bacterium | reverse complement strand
TCGGAAGTGCCGCGCCGTCCCGGCTCGTACTCGATGAGGATCCCCTGGGTGTAGATGGCACCGTAAAGTTTGTCCGCCTGCACCGTCATGGCGTTGATATGCCCGCCCTGAACGGCCGTGTCCCAGAACGAATCCCGGACCGGATCGTAGGCGAAGAACCGAAGCGGATGCCCCGTCGAGCCGTAAATGCGCCCGTCCGGCCCCAGTGCCAGCGTGTAGATCCAGGACCCGTCGGAGGGATACTCGAAAGGAACCCGCCGGGGCTCGTCCCCCTCGGCCGCCGCCACCTCGATCCAGCCCTCCGGGAGATTGAGGCGGGTGATGCGGCGGCCGTCCGGCAGGTCGCCGAAGAAGGCGCCCTGGTTGCCGCTGATCTCGTCGAACCGCTCGACCGGGGGGGCGCCCTCGAGGGCCGTCGCCTCCCCATCGCTCATGCGCAGCCACGGCGAGCCGTCGGCGGGCATACGGGCGTAGACGGCGCCGTCTTCGCCGCGCCAAAGGGTCACGTTTCCACCGGCACGATCCCCTTCGTCCACCATCTCCCGGACCTCCCCGCTGCCGGGATCGAACGCGAGGATGTGGTTGTTGGTGAACCCGATCATGGCGTAAACCCAACCGTCGACACCGGCCGCCAGGGCGCGCGGGTACTGGGGCCAATTCTCCCGGTTGAGCGGACCGTGATCGGTGTACTCGCGCGTACCGGGATCAAAGGAAACCAGGTGCGCGTCCGGGTAATTGCCCGCCCACACAACCCCGTCGTCGTCCTCCGTCATCCACATCGCCACCCGATCCTCCGAGGATTCCACGTGAGTGAATTCGCCGGTACGCGGATCGAACTCCACAAAATGATGCCCGAAGAGGGAATAGAGGTACCCGTTCCCTGAATACAAAACCGCAAACGGCGAATCCCAGGTGGTGAACGGCATTTCGTGAAACGTGGTTTCCCCGTTTTCCGGATCGATCAAAAGGATTCCGTACCCGCCGCGATGATCCTGCAGCCACACCGCGAGCCGGTGTTCCCCTGCCGCCGCCTCCACCACGATCGCACCGCGTGACCGGGACACCTCCGCCGCCACCCCGTGCCGGGTAAAGCCGTCGCCCGCATTCGCGGCCTCCCCGTCCTCCGGGACCGCGTTTTCCGTCAGGACAAAATCGATCTCCGCCTCGAAGGTCCGCCCCCAGGGAAGCGTCAGGCTCAAACCGGAAACCGCGCCCGGCAACCCGATTTCTCCAAGGTAGGTTTCCGCCATGCTCTCGACGCGCTCGAGGATAACCCGCTCCAGCCGGACGGTCTGGTCCGCATCCAGGCGATTCGGATTCATTCCCCGCTCGCGGGCGTAGACCCGATTGATCTCGGGACGCACCCGCCCCTGGTAGAGGTAGTCATTGATCAGCCGATGGAGAAGGAAGGTCAACTGGGGGCCGGGAGACGATTTCGTCCGGTACCCTTCGGCCGGCGCTCCCCGGTCGGTTGCGAGAAAATGAAGGATCCCCTGGGGCAGGGCGGTGCCGAGGGTGTTACCCGCCGTGTTCCAGGAGGCGTATCCGTAGAGACCGGTGAAGACACCGTGTTCGATCAGGGAGTCGGTGAATTCCCGGCTCCCCCCCTGCACGTTGCCGCGGGTATCGACATCGGCCACGATAACCCGACGGCCGGCCCCCACCGCGCGAGCGATGTTTCGGGCGAAGCTCTCCGCCACATCCGCCTCGTGACGGGACGCATAAACAAAATACAGCAGGTCCGCCTCGTCGTCCGCGGTTTCCTTTGCCCCGGCCGCGGCAATCTGGAGCGTGACCGTTTCGTGCAAGGGGCGGTCTTCGTACGGCGCCACCGCCCGCCGGCTCGTCTCCGACGAATACACGGCCCGTATCCGCGGCGTTTCCCCCCGCCGGTCGCTCATGGCGCGTGCAAGCAGCAACATGCCGAGTTCGTCGGCACCGGGTTGCACCGCAACCCGATCGGCCACACCGGCCGTATCGATTTTTTCGATCAGCGCCTCCCGGTCGGCGACGTGAACCCCCTGCGGCTTGGCGTCATCCTGCCCCAGGACCAGGTAATCGATCGTTCGCTTCGCCGCCAGGCGAACCGCGGCCCGGTTGACCTCCAGGTTGCGGGCGCGGGCGCGCCGGTAATCGGCCAGGACCTCTTCAGGGATGCGCGACTCAAGTTGGCCCACCTCCTCGGCGGCTTCCGCATCACTTTTCGCCTGCGGCGCGAGTTCGGCCCACCGGGCCAGGGCGCCCCGCCAGGCGTCATTGGTCCCGTCGGCGGTCGGGGCCAGACGCATGATGATGTTGAATCCGTAAACCGGGAGGTCGGGACGGGCCTCGCGAATCTCCTCCAACAGCGCCAGCCGGCCCAGCGCCCGCTCGGTATCAACACTGTGGACACGCGAGGCCACCAGCCCGCCGTAGGCCAGCATATCGAGGGACACGATCAAGGCGTCGAATTCATCCAGGTCCCGGCCCCGAACCCAATCGCCGATGGCCTCGGGATCCCCGAACTCCATGAACCGCCCCAGCAGCTCCCGCGGCGGCGACACCACCTCGGCACCCCCGACCGGGGCCATCAGCGCGACCCATTGCAGGCACGGGGGCCGGTCGTCCAGGGGGATCACGAGGATGCGCGCCCCGGCACCGTCACCTTCCGGAGACAACGCCGATAGCGGGGACAGGACAATCGAGGCCATGAGCGTAAAAAGCGAGAAGAAAGAGAAAGTAAACCGTTTCATCAAGACCCCAATGTAGCGAAGGCCGGACCGGATGGCAAAGCTATTGGCACCGGTCGCAAACACTCCGTTGACACCGGCTGGTTCATGGCTTGGTATCGGAGGGATGAAAAAGAAAACCCTGCGTGCGGGAATCGTCGGATCGGGATTTGCGGCGAATTTTCATTACGATGCGCTCACCCGGGTCCACGGAGTCGAGGTGGAGGTAGCGGGTGTTTATTCGCCCACGCCGGAACGCCGGGCGGCGTTCGCGAAGGAACGGGAGATCCCCGCATTCGAGTCGCTCGAAGGCCTGCTCGACGCTTCCGACGTGGTCCACGTCTGCTCGCCGCCGGTGACCCACGAGCCGGTGACCATCGCCGCGCTCGAACGCGGTAAATGGACGATCGTGGAGAAGCCGCTCACCGGTTATTTCGGGGACGGGAGCGACGATTTCAACGGCGACAGCTTCCCCCGCAAACGAGCGCTCGACGAAGCGGCGGCCAGCCTTCTCCGGATACTCGAAGCCGAAGCAAAGAGTGCGGGAAAACTGCTGTACGCGGAGAACTGGGTCTACGCTCCGGCCATCCAGAAGGAGCGGGAGATCCTGGAAAAAACCGGGGGCCAGATTCTCTGGATGCACGGGGAGGAAGCCCACTCGGGTTCCCATTCGCCCTCCTACGGCCACTGGAAGCTGGCCGGCGGGGGCTCGCTTATGGGAAAGGGCTGCCACCCGCTGACGGCCGCACTCTACCTCAAGCACGTTGAAGGCAACGCCCGCGACGGGCGGCCCATCCGCCCCGCCACCGTCAGTGCCCGCACCCACGCGGTAACCCGCACCCCCGGCTTCCGCGACGCCGGGCACGTCCGCGCCAACTACACCGATATCGAGGATTTCGCGATGGTTCACGTGGTCTTCGAGGACGGCATGCCGGCGGACATATTCGCGAGCGAACTCGTGCTCGGCGGGGTACACAACTGGCTGGAAGTGAACGCAAACAACCACCGGGCAATTTGTAATATAAATCCCAATACGGCTATGCAGACGTACAACCCGGCCGAAACCCAGTTCAAGGATATCTACGTAGTGGAAAAGATCGGGACCAAACAGGGCTGGGCTCCCACTTCACCGGACGAGCACTGGTTCACCGGTTACCAGCACGAAATGGAGGCGTTTTACGCCAACGCCGCCTACGGTACTCCGATTCAGAGCGATTCGCGCCTGGCCGCAGACTGCATTGCCACCATCTACGCCTCCTACCTCTCGGCCGAACAGAAGGGGGCCGAGGTCGAGGTGCCGATCCTGGACCGAAAATAACCGGGGCGGAAGCCCGGCCCGCGACACCCCCCTCTCAAAGCAGCTGATCGGACCCCTCGCCCCGGGAAATAAGGGAACGGTAGGTCTCCAGCTCCTCCCTCACCGATTCATCGGTGAGGTTTAAGGTTTTCCCGTATTCCGCCGCCATGTAGGCGGCCTGGACCAACCGGGTTATTTCGAGACCGTACTCCCAGGAGAGCCCGCCATCCCGGTCGCGGCGAAACGCTTCGACCGCGTCCCGCAATTCGCCCACGTACCCGTACAGGTCCCCCTCGTTGGGTTGTACCGCCAGGAGGCCGCGCGTGGCCGTGGATTTCTCCAGGGCCGCTTCGGCGTCGGCCGCGGCATCCGCCGCTTCGTCACCGATAAAAATTTCCAGCGGGGAGATCAGCGAGTTCACCTCCAGGGCGTACCCGGGGCCCAGGCCGTCCATGGTAAGCCGCAACCCCTGCTTATCGTACATCCAGGAGTCGGTGAACTGGCCCTTGAGACGCTGCCCGGTTTCGGGATGGCGAAAAGTGACGATCCCCGAGGCGAAGTCCTCCGCCGGTGTCCTGGAATAGTCCACGCCGAACCGGTCCTTGAGTTGCTCCCGGTACCGGGGGAGTCCCCATTTCAAGAGGGCGGTTTCCGCCTGCACAGCCACCGGTTCGAGGAAGGCCGGCTCCTTCCCGTGCGGGGTCAGGATGTGCCGGCAGGCCGCGAGGCTGTGGCAACCCATATCGGAGAGCACGCCACCGCCCTGCCGCCGCGGATCCCAGAACCAGGCGCTGTGCGGCCCGGCGTGTTCCTCCGTGCTGCGGGCGAGGGCGATTCCGCCCATGGTCTCCGCCTGGACCCGAAGCTGTTCGAGACCGTGGTTGATGGCGCTCATAAAGAGCTGGTTTTCGAAATAGGCGGTCTTCAGTTCCGCGCCGCGGGCCAGCGCCACCATACGTTTCGCTTCGGCGACCGTCCGCCCCAGGGGCTTTTCGCAAATCACGCCCTTGAGGGAGGCACCGGACGCGGACGCGGCGGCGATTTCCTCCATAATCTCCACCCGGGTGAAATTCGGGGTAAGGATGGCCACGACATCGCACCGCTCGCACACCTCTTTGACCGAATCGCACACCGCCGGTTCGCCCAGCCCGTGGGCGCGGGCGAACGCGGCCAGTTCGTCCGCGCCGCCACGGCGGTGAATCGCGCTCAATTCGCAGTGACGGACCTGCCTCATGGCCGCGGCCAGGAACCGGGCAATGAAACCGGAACCGAGAAAACCGATTTTCAATGTATCCATAGGGTTGGGTTTACCTGAATGCTTCCGTCCTGTTAACCTGGCGCCGGAACGGCGGAATCACAATCCCAAACCGCAAAACCCGCACCGGTCACGTTTCGGTGGCGCGATCGCGACCCATGAACAGGTAAACCGCCGGAACGACAAAGAGCGTAAAAGCGGTACCGACGGTCATGCCGGTGGCAATAATCAGGCCCATGGCAAAACGGGACCCGGCCCCGGGGCCGCTGGCAATGAGCAGCGGCACCATCGCGAGCACCGTGGCCGCGGTGGTCATGAGAATCGGCCGCAGGCGAATGGAGGTGGCCTCCTCGATGGCTTCCCGTTTGGAGCGCCCTTCCTCCTGGAGTTTGTTGGCAAACTCCACGATAAGGATTCCGTGTTTGGCGATAAGCCCGATCAGGGTGAGCAGACCGACCTGGGTGTAAATGTTCACGGTGGTGAAACCGAGGCTGACAAAAATCATGGCCCCGCACACGCTCATGGGCACCGTCACCAGCATGATGAAGGCGTTGCGAAAGGACTCGAACTGGGCCGAAAGCACGAGGAAAATCACCAGGAGCGCAAAGAAAAAGGTCAGGATCATACCCGCCTCCTCCGTAACGTACTGCCGCAACTGCCCGGAGTAATCCACCGAGAACTCCGCCGGCATAACGTCGGCGGCGATTTCCTCCAGAACGGCCAGGGCCTCCCCAAGAGTCACGCCCGGCCGCGGCACCCCGGAAATCGTCACCGCGTTCAACTGCTGGAATCGCTTGAGCTGCTGGGGCTGGACCGATTCCTCCAGCGAAACCAGCGCCGAAAAAGGCACGAGTTCCCCGTCTCGATTGCGCGTGTAAAAATCCGTCAATTGATCGGGATTGAGCCGGTCGGCGCGCTGCACCTGGGGGATAATGCGGTAGGACCGGTTGTCCAGGGAGAACCGTCCCACGAATCCCCCCGCCAGCATGGTCGACAGGTCGGCCGAGATCCGGGCCATGTCGACGCCCATGAGGGCGGCTTTCTCGCGGTCGATCTTCACCGTGCTGCGCGGGCGGTCGATCTTCAAATCCGTATCCAGAAAAATAAAACGCCCGCTCTCCATGGCGCGCCGGACGATTTCACCCGTCACTTCCCCCATCACCTCGAAGGACTGGGTGGAACCGACGATAAACTCGACCGGGGGGCCACCGCCCGGGGTGGGAAGGGAGGGCGGCACCAGGGCGAAGACACTGATCCCCGGAAGCGCGTCGAGCCGATGCTGCACCTCCTGTTCGAGGATCTCCTGGGTGCCCCGGTCGCGCCGGTCCCAGGGCGCCAGCACGATCCCGGCACCGGCGGAGTTGGTCCCTTCGAATCCGTTGATGATAAAAATCTTCTCCACCTCCGGGATCTCCTCGATCATGCGGTTGATCCGGCTGGTGTTGCGCTCGACGTAATCGAGCGTGGCGTAGCTGTCGGCGGAGGCGATGGTGAAGATGAACCCCTGGTCCTCCGGGGGTTCCAGCTCGGAGGGACTGGTGACAAAGAGAAAGTAGCAGGAAACCAGTACGATGAGACCGAAGACCAGCACCACCGGCATGGTTTCGAGAGCCCCGTGGAGGCGCTTCTGGTACCACCGGCGCAGGGCGTCAAACCGGTGATCGAGCCAGACTTCGAACTTCGGTCGCGGCCCGCCGTGACGGCGGGAGCGCAGCACCCGCGAGCAGAGCATGGGGGAGAGCGTGATCGCCACCACCCCGGAGAGAATGACGGTTGCGGCCAGGGTGAAGGCAAACTCGACGAACAGCGTTCCGGTCAACCCGCCCACAAACCCGAGGGGCAGGAACACCGCCACCAGCGTGGTGGACATGGCCACGATCGGCCAGGCCAACTGCCGCGCACCGAGCAGGGCCGAGTCCAGGCGCGACATCCCCTCCTCCAGGTGGCGCTGGATGTTCTCGAGCATGATGATGGCGTCATCCACCACGATGCCGATGGCCAGCACCATCGCCAGGAGGGTCAGCAGGTTGATGGAGAACCCCATCAGGAGCATGAGGAAAAACGTCCCCACCAGCGAGAGCGGCACGGCCACGGCCGGAATGATGACACTGCGCAGCGAGCCCAGGAAAACATAGATCACCAGGATAACGATGATCAGCGCCAGGGCGATGGTGGTGAGGACCTCGTCAATGGCACCCTCGATGTATTCGGTGGAATCGTACGGGATATCCGCATTGAGCCCCTCCGGCAACTGCGGGACAATCTGGCGGTCCCAGACCTCCCGAACCTCGGCGATAACGTCGAGGGCGTTGGCGTCGGGGGCTATTTCCACCGCCATGAACGTGGCTTCGAGGCCGTTAAAGGATACGGAGGTATCGTAACTTTCGGAACCGAGCTCGACCTCGGCCACATCCTCCATGCGGACGAGGGCGCCGTTTTCCGAACGGATGACCAACCGCCGGAATTCCTCCGCGCTTTGCAGGTCGGTCGCGGCGTTGAGGTCGACCGAAACCATTTGGCCCTTGGTCCGCCCGACCGCCGAGAGGACGTTGTTGGCGCGGAGGGCCTGGGCGACGTCGCTTCCGGTGACTCCCAGCGAAGCCATGCGCTCCGGGTCGAGCCAGGCTCGCATGGCAAAGGTGCGCGCCCCGAGAATCTCGGCCCGCTGCACGCCGGGAACGGTGGAGAGCTGGGGTTCGACCACGCGGACCAGGTAGTCGGTGATCTGGTTGTTTTGCAGGACATCGCTGTAGAACGACAGGTACATGGCCGCAATCTGCTGCCCCACCGCGAGTTCCACTACGGGATCTTCGGCATTCTCCGGAAGATCCGAGCGAAGCTTGTTGACCTGGGCGGCGATCTGGGTGAGGGCCTCGTTGGGATCGTAGTCGAGACGCAAATACGCCTGCACCGTGCTCATCCCCGCCACCGAAGTCGAAACCACGTAGTCGATCCCCTCGGCCGCGGCGACCTCCCGCTCCAGGGGCGTGGTGATGAATCCCTGGATAAGATCGGCATCGGCTCCGATGTAGGGCGTGGAAACCGTCACCACCGCGTTCTGAATCTCGGGAAACTGGCGGACGTTGAGATCGTAGACCGAGCGGATGCCAAGCAGCAGAATAAACAGGCTGACCACCAGGGCCAGGACCGGTTTGTGAATGAAGACGTCGGTAAAGCGCATGAGGGAAATCGATTATTGGTTGGCCGGGGTCGGGGCGCGATCGGCGGACGGCTGGAGGTCGCCGTTTTCGCTGATCTCAACCGGCGCGTTGTTGCGCAGCTTGAGCAGGCCGGAAGTCGCGACGCGCTCGCCCGCCTCCAGGCCCTCGACCACCGTCACCAGGTCGCCGCGTCGTTCACCGGTGCGCACAAAACGCTGGCGCGCCCGGAGCCTCCCCGCGTCATCGTCATCCTCGGCGATGACAAATACCGAGTTGCCGTAAGGGTTGAATTGAACGGCCGTCTGGGGGATTACGCGGACGGCGGACGGCTCGCCGGTGGTGAGGTCGATGCGCGCGAACATTCCCGGCCGCAACCGGCCTTCGGGGTTGGCGAACGTGGCCTGGATATCAAAGGTGCGGGTGGATTCGCGCACGCCCGGTTCCAGGGCGGTGACTTCGCCGGTAAAAGTCTCTCCCGGAAAGGCGTCGACCCGGGCCTCAACCTTCTGTCCCGTGCGCACCTCGGTCAGCCGCTGTTCCGGCAGGGTGAAATTGAGGTAGAGGGGATCGAGCGATTCCACCGCCACCATCGGCGTACCCGGGGACACGTACTGGCCGAGATTGACCTTGCGGATGCCGGCGATGCCGTCAAAGGGGCTGCGCAGGGTCTTTTGCCGGATGCGGGCCTCCTGCACCCTCACCGCGGCCCGCGCCTGGGCCGCTTCGCTGGCCCGCCGTTCGACCTCGGACTCGGAGATGCTGTTGTCGCGGAAGAGCCTCGAGGCCCGCTCGCGTTCCAGGACGGCCAGTTCGGCCGCGGCCGCCAATCGCTCCAGCTCCGCTTCGTCGGCCTCCGTATCGAGGGATACCAGGCGCTGACCGGCCTCGACCGCGGTGCCGCTCTCAAAGTGGATCCCGCTCACGATCCCGGCGGCCTCGGTGGTCAATTCGGCCCCGTTGCGCGCCAGAAATGTGCCCACCGCCCGGAGCGCCGGCGTCCAGTTGTCCTCGCTTACCTCGGTCGCGGTGACGGTGGCCGCCGGTTCCGACATGGTGTCGAAAAACTGGTTCATGAAGTAATTGCCCACGGCCTTGAAGCCGAAGATGCCGCCGAACAGCAACGCCATGGCGGCCAGCATTAGAATCATCCGTTTTTTCATGAGTGGGTTTCCCGGGTTCGAAATAGTGGATCGTGGCGACGGCCTTCCCCGGCCGGACGGGCCGGCGGGGAGGCGCAGCGGCACTCAGTCGTTAAAAACTTCCCGCCGGATCGTCTCGACGAGGACATTGATGGCCGCCGCATCGACCGGCCGCATCAGCGGTTTCCAATCCATGCCGTTGAGCAGGATCTGGACATGGAGAAAAAGGAGCTCGTCCGGCCGGTGCACGTCGCAGCTTTCCAGCAGGCCCTGCGTGTGGACGAGCCCGTGCATTCCTTCGCAGAGGCACCAGGGCCCGAGGGCCAGTTCCATTTCCCGCAGGCCGTTGGCCTTCAGGTCCCCGCGATCACAGGCTTCGCGGACAACGGAACGAACCATTTCCGTGATCGGCCGGCAACGCTCGAGCAAACTGCGGCGGCGCTCAACGGTAGCGTTCTCCCAAACCGCCTCGGCAAACACGTACTGCATCAGCTTGGCGTGCTGCGGATTGCACCGCGCAAAAATCATGTCGCCCACCGCGATGGCAAACATCCGGTCGCGGGTGCCGGCCGGCCAGGCCAGAGCCCGGCGGAAAATCTCGACATGCCCCTGGGCGCCCTGCTCGGCCAGGGCCACCAAAAGATCCTCCTTGGAGGAGAAGTGCTGGTAAAGCGTTCCGGTGGCGTATTCGCAGGCTTCCGCCAACCGGGCCATTTGCAGATTCAAAACCCCCTCCGACCGGACCAGTTCCCCGGCCCGGGCCAGAAACAGCCTCTCCCGTTCCTCTTTTTCCTTTTGCTTGCGTTCGGCGGTTCCCACGGAAGGTTAAATCTGAATTAAAAACAAAAATTGAATCAGATTCATAATACGAATCAAGTCAAGCCACGATCATCCCGTTCTCCGGTTCGCCTGCCCGGAATGACCCGCCGGACAACCACGCGGGCTATGCCGGCGCCGCGGCCCGTTCACCGGATCCGCAAGCGTCGGGATGCGGGAGTCAGAACGGAGACGACGCCGGGCTCGCCCCCATCCAGGACCTCGGCGTAGACCCGCGGCACGGTTCGCGAGAAGAGATTCCACGTCGCCTCGACCTGGTCCGGCGGTTCCGTGACGCCGGAGGCCAGCTCAACGATTCCCGTCCCCGGCCGATCGTCTCCCGGCGGCAGGGTGCGTCCGTGCAGCACGGCCATGGCCGACATGGGATAAACGGTCACCTCCAGCTCTCCCGGGTCGACGCACCGGCCATCGATGGAGAGCTCGACCCGGTCCGCCAGGTAATCCTGCAGCGCCGGCCCGGTTCCGTTCGGAACGGATTCGGCAAGCGCTTCCCGGGCGAGGTAGACCCGCAGCACCACCTCCCTGTCATCCACGCTCAGACGGAGGTGGGCGGGACGATTCTCCCAGCCGCAGGCCGCGTCCCGCAGACTTGTCCGGTGGGCCAGGGGAACCGGATCCTCGTCCCACCTCAAGGAATACGCCACCAGGAATCCCGGACCCAACTCCGATGGCAAGAGCACCAACTCGCCCTTCTGCCGGATGGTCAGCGAGGTGTAAATGGGAATGACCG
>PXDC01000375.1 GCA_003565135.1 Verrucomicrobiota bacterium | reverse complement strand
CCGTCATGCCGGAGGACGTTCCGGCTCACACTCCAAAAACGATCGAACGGTTCCTCCTCGAAATCGCCGTTCATAAACCCGGTGTACACGGGCTCCGCGGGACCCTCCGCCCCGGGTGGCACCATCGTGGTTTCCGGCAGCGTCAATCCCTGGTCCGCAAGCCTTTCCCTCAAAGCAAAATAATCGATGTCCTGCACCGCCACACCGTCTTCGATACTCAATACGGCCGCCTGGCCCGCGACATGGCCGAGCTGCATGAATACCGGTTCCATCCGTATCGTCCCGTGGGCGACATGGGTCGCGGACACACAAACCGGCACAATCAGGTTCCGCGCCTCACCCTCGCCCGGCACGATGGCCCGGTAACTGATGCCGTAGGAACCGGCGCTGGTTTGCACGTCGCCTTCGTTGCGAACGTACCCGGAGGCCGTGATATATCTTTGGGTGTGGTGCGAGTCGATCTGGTATCCCCCGATTACCACGCCGTCCGGGGCCGTTCGCTGGCCGCGCACGTCCTGCTCGGTCATGACATAATCGCCGACCATACGCCGCGCCTCCCGGACGTACAACTGTGGCGAAAGATGATCGTGCTCGCCGAATTCGTCGCGGGCGTATCCCCAATCACTCAGTTCTCCCCGGATTTCAGCGGGTACCCGGGGATGTTCGCTCAACGTCCATAGCAGTCCCTGGATGTAGGTGCGGTGCTCCCGGACTATCTCCTCCCGCCGTACATAATCCGCATCCGGGTAGTCGTAATTGCGCCCGATAAAATCCGTGGAAAACCCCCGGCTGTTGTTCGTGTCCGTCTTGCGGTTGGGCATCCGCGCTCCGTGGAGCGGCACGGCGTCAAGGCCCGCCTCGAAGGCCCGGAACAGGAGCTCGTATTCCATTTCCTCGTAACCCTCCGGTTTTGCGAACGGTACCCGGTTTTCCGGTACGTCGGTCATGGTTATTCGGATATTGTAGGCCTGAACCCGGTGGTCACCCGAGGTTTCATCCCCCGGTCCGGACGGGTCCACACCCGGCAAAAACCCGCTTTCCGGATCGCCCGGAACCCGGTAGGGGTCGATACCGGACGGCAACTGATGGCTGGTCGCACGTTGCGTCTGCACGCCGTTCAACGTCTCCCCGTAATCGCTGTTGCTTTCGCGCCCCACGATATAACTCACACCCGCCGCGGCCATCAGATCGCCTTCATAGGTTGCGTCGACATAAACCTCCGCCGTAAAAACCCGGCCCGATTCCATCTCGATTTCCGAAATTCGCCCGTCCTGCATGCGCACACCGGTTTCCCGGTTGAGCCGTTCCGCGTGAACCACCTGCACATCCACCTCCCCGAGCATTCCTTTCATAACCTCGGAAGCCACCGACGGCTCGAAGGTAAGGGCCGCTCCGTCGCGCCACCTGCGGCTCCAACCCCGGCCCTCGAGACTCCAGCGATCGTACCAGGACGCGTTGAAATAATCGTCACGGGTCTCCCAGGTCCACGCCTCGTCCCGGTCGTAGTAATCATGGACCCTCCGGTAGAACTCGCGCGCCATTCCGCTCATCCCGCCGCCGATGTCGGTCTGCCCCAAACCTCCCGTGGTCGTCCCGCCGATATGGCCGTCGGGCACAATCATGATCACCGAGGCATTCTCCCTCGCCGCTCTCACCGCCGCCATAACCCCCGCGGACGTGCCGCCGTAAACCACCACATCGGCCTTGTCAGGCCCGTCGTCCCCGCATACCGGTGCCGGTAGAACCGCGGCGAGCAACACGAGGCCCGCGAATGAACTGCATAACCGAAGCATGGACTCAGGCTGGGGCAAACGGCCGGAAAAGGCGAATCCAAAACCGGCGTGGAAGCCATCGCCCCTTCCCCGCGGCTCATGATTTACCGCCCTTCCACGCGGATTGAAGACGGCCATTGACGTTTCGGCACAGGCCGGGTACCAAAATGCCTGGAATACACGGCGTTTGCATCCCGCGGACCGAAAACGCCCCGGACTCCGGAGCTGTCGCCAAACCGAGCATTTTTATCCTCTTATGACTGAATTGACCTTCCGCAACCAAGACCGCATGCCCGCCCTCGGACTGGGCACCTGGAAATCCGATCCCGGAGAAGTCGGCGAGGCCGTTCGCGAAGCCATTCGCATCGGCTACCGCCACATCGACTGTGCCGCCATTTACGGGAATGAAGCGGAAGTGGGTCAGGCTCTCAGGGATGCGATCGGCGCCGGGGAGGTACGCCGCGACCATCTCTGGATCACCTCCAAACTCTGGAACAACGCCCACCTGCCCGAACACGTCGAACCCGCCCTGCAGCGCACGCTGGACGATCTCCAGCTCGACTGCCTCGACCTCTACCTGATGCACTGGCCGATCGCGTTGAAACCGGATGTCGCGTTTCCGGAAGATGGATCGGCGTTTCTCAGCTGGGACGAAGCCCCGCTCACCGCAACGTGGGAAGCCCTGGAGCGCTGTGTGCAAAAGGGCCTCGCCCGCCATATCGGCGTCTCCAATTTCTCCCGGACCAACCTGGTCAAGCTGGAAAATGCCTCCATCCGGCCGGAAATGAACCAGATCGAGCTGCATCCGCTGCTGCAGCAAAACGACCTCGTCGCCGATTGCCGCGCGACCGGCATCCACGTCACCGCTTATTCACCGCTCGGCTCCCGGGACCGCCCGCCACGCCTCGTGCGTGAGGGCGATCCGGTCCTGCTGGAAACCCCGCGGATTATCGAGATCGCCCGGAAACACGAGGCCACACCCGCCCAGGTCCTGATCGCATGGGCCATCCAACGCGGCACCGCGGTTATCCCCAAGTCGGTCAACCCGCGGCGGCTCCGGGAGAATTTCGACGCCGCGCGCCTGGAACTCGACCGGTCCGATCTCGATGCCATCGCCGGGCTCGACAAGCACTTTCGCTTTGTCGATGGTGAGGTCTGGACCTCGAACGACTCCCCCTACTCCCGCGCCGACCTCTGGGACGAGTGATTCGGACGGTGTCCGGGAAGTTCCGCCGCCCCGCACGGCAAGAGGTAAAGCATCGCCCCCGGTGTTCCGGCGTGCCCGATCGGGAATCCGTCATCGACCCCCCTCCTCCGGGTTCGATTTATACTCCCCGTCGTCACGTTTTCGGATTGCTTCGTAGCGAGGGGGGTTATCCCCCGATTCTCCGGGTCCCCGATTCTCCGGGTCCCCGGATCTCCCGGGATAAACCCGGTCGCCCCAACCACGGGAGTGCCGCTGTTTTCGAAAAACTTCATGACGGAAAGTATAACTCAATAAAAATCATGCGAGGCCCCTTCGGGCATTGCGGGGGTATCCAGGCGGCGTATTTGTTCGGCCAGGACATGACGGACCCCGTCGCGGGATTGAAGGGGACCGGTAATGGCCAAAAACGGCTCCCCGGAAATGACCAGCCGGCGTTTCTCAAAGAGTTTTGCCCGTACGATGGCGTTGCTGATGCCGGTTTCGTCCTCCAGGCTGATGAAGACCACCCCCTTGGCGGTCCCGGGACGCTGCCGGCAGATTACACTCCCCCCAATGGTCACCCGCCGCCCGTTCTTTGCCTCTTTCAGATCCTCCGCCGACCAGATCCCCGCCAACTGCGGGCGCAGGAACTTCATCGGGTGCGCCCCGGTGGTCAGGTCCATGACGCTGTAATCGGCCCGCAAGCGTTCCAGGTAACGCATCATCTCCAGCGGTCCGGTTTCCTCCCCGGTTTCCGCCCGGGCGGGCGCAAAGAGCTCCATGCCATCCAGGTCCTCCTCCACCTGCCAGAGAGCACCGCGACGGTCCCGACACCCGGGCAACGCATTGAGCGCCCCCACCAGCGCCAGGGCCCGTCGTTCCCGGGCGTCGAGCGGCACTCGCAGGAGAAGATCGCGGACGGACCCGAACGGCGCCCGTTCCCGCTCGGCGCACAAACGTCGGCCGGACTCCTCCCGGAATCCCCGAATCATGCAGAAACCGAGCCGGACGGTCCCGTCGTCCTCCACGGCGCACGGCCACCCGGAAACCGTCACGCAGGGCGGCCGCACCCGGATCCCCCGCCGGCGGGCGTCCTGTACCAGGGTGGCCGGGGAATAGAAGCCCATCGGTTGATTGTTGAACAGTCCGGCGTAAAAATCGGCCGGATGATGAACTTTCAAGTACGCACTGGCGTAGGCCAGCAGGGCAAAACTGATGGCATGGGATTCCGGAAACCCGTACAGGGCGAAGGAACCGACCGACGCAACGATCTCCTCGATGGTTTTGGCCCCCACACCTTTGGCCTCCATCGCCTTGCGCAGGTTCCGGGTTACCCGCTCCAGCCGCTCCTCGGATCTCCCGAAGTTCAGCGCCCGGCGGAGTTCCTCCGCCTCCGTCCCGCTGAAGTCGGCCATGACCATGGCGATTTTCAACATCTGCTCCTGGAACAACGGCACCCCGAGGGTCCGCTCGAGCACCGGAACCAAACGCTCGTCGAAATACCGCACCGGCTGCCGTCCCGACCGCCTTTCCAGGTACGGATGCACCAGGTCCCCCTGGATCGGGCCCGGGCGGATGATGGCGACCTCGATAACCACGTCGTAGAAGGTTCTCGGTTTCAGGCGCGGGAGCGTCGCCATCTGGGCACGGCTTTCGATCTGGAAAACCCCCACCGTATCGGCCTCCCGCATCAACCGGAAGGTGGCGGGATCGTCCTTGGGAATCTTTGTCAGGTCCAGGGGACGTCCCCGGGCCCGCGCGCTTTCCAGGGTGTCCTGCAGGACCGCCATCATCCCGAGGCCGAGGAGATCGACCTTGATAATCCCCATGTCTTCACAGTCCTCCTTGTCCCACTGGATCACCACCCGTCCCGGCATACTCGCATTTTCGAGGGGCACAACCGTATCCAGTTTCCCCTGGCAAATAATCATGCCGCCGGAATGCTGCCCCAGGTGCCGGGGCAGGCCGTAAACCATCGCATACAGCTTTTCCAGCACCGCCGCCCGGGGGTGGTTCGGGGGAATGCCCGCCTGGGCCAGTTGCCGGCCGAGTTCCAGGGTGTGGGGATAATCACCGCCGGCGTAAAGCCCGGAAAAACGATCGAGGGTTGCTGCGGAAAAACCGAGCACTTTGCCGATCTCCCGCACCGCGCTGCGCCCCCGGTAGGTGATCACGTTCGCGGTCATGGCCGCGCCGTTGGGAGCATAGCGACGGTAGACTTCGCGGATAACCGCCTCGCGGCGCTCCCCGCTGGGTAGGTCGAGGTCAATGTCCGGCCAGGTCTTCCGGCCTTCGCTCAGGAAGCGCTCGAACAGCAGCTTCCCTCCCACCGGATCCACCGCCGTGATCCCCAGGCTGTAACAAACCGCGCTGTTGGCGGCGCTTCCCCGACCCTGCACCATGATGTTCCGTTCCCGGCAGAAATTGACAATGTCCCACACGACCAGGAAGTAACCGCTGAAACCGAGCTTCGCGATCAGGTCCAGTTCCCGGTCGAGCTGCGCCCGCACCTCAGGCCCGGGCTTTCCGTACCGCTCCCGCGCCCCGGCCCGGGTCGCTTGGCGCAGAAAGGAATCCATGCTCTCCCCGGGAGGAACCGGGTAAGTCGGAAACCGGTAGTCGACATCCTCCAGGGTGAACTCAAGCGATTCCGCCAGGCGAACGGTATTCGCCACCGCTTCCGGCAGATCGGCAAAGAGAGCCGTCATCTCGGCGGGACCCTTAAGGCAGCGCTCCGCATTCCGGCTCAGGATCGTTCCCGCCGCGTCCAGGTGGGTATGTTGTCTCAGGCATGTGAATACATCGGCCAGCGGCCGGCGATCCGGCGACGCGTAGCGCACACCATTGGTCGCCAGCAGGGGAAGTTGTTCCGCCCGGGCGAGGTCCAGCAGGACCTTTTCCCACCGGGAATCCTCCCTCAACCGGTGACGCTGCAGCTCGACATACAGGCAGCCGGAGGGAAAAAGCCTTCGCAGCCCCTGCAGCGCCGCCGCCACCCCCTCCCGGCCGGTCGTTTCCCAGGCCCGCCGCAACGGTCCCTCAACATCACCGGTCAACGCCACCAGTCCTTCCCCGAAGCATTCCAGGTCCTCACCGTGTATGCGTCCCGTCCCCTTCGGTGCCCGCAGGTGAGACCGCGTCAAAAGCCGGCAAAGATTGCGGTAACCCTCGCGCGAACGAACCAGCACCGGCAGAACCCCGCCTTGCTCCAGCGTGAGTTCGCATCCCACCAGGGCGCGAATCCCCCGCTCGCGGGCCGCCCGGTGAAAACGCACCGCCCCGTACACGCCGTCACGGTCACAGAGCGCAACAGCGGACAACCCCACCCCGGCGGCCTCTCCCGCCAGGTCCCCGGGTGCCGAGGCCCCGCGCAGGAAGCTGAACGCACTGGAAGCATGAAGTTCGACGTAAGACATGTTTAACAGGTTTCAGTCATACATCCCTTCCACCGACCAGGTTTCACCCTCGCGAACCAGACGGTAGAGGCCGCCGCCGATCACTTCGACATCCCATTCCTCCCGCGACCACCGGTCCTGCCGCCACCACTCGCCGGATATTCGCCACGGGCCCCGGACGTCGCGCAGGGTCGCATCCAGAACGCGGGACGCCACACTCCGGGGCCGGCCGTCCCGCATCCGCACCCGCGCCGGAAACGGCGGCCGGAAACGGCGCAAAGCCGGACCCGGAGGGGGCGGACCAGCCGTTTCCGGCCTGTCCTTCTCTTCCGTATTTAAGGTGTCCATACAAAAAGCATCCGGACGATGAGTCGGTGTCAACCGCGGCGAACCGACGTTCCCCGCTCCCACCACCGCCGCCAGGCGGGCCAGGGTTTCCGCAAAGTGGTGGGGATCCCGGACCGCCGCATCGAACAGTTCCCGCTGTTTCGATTGTATCGGGCAGGGAATGACCCGCAACGAAACCCCGGTCAGCCGCCGTTCACTCTTGAGTGATTCCAGGTGGGTTCCCAGCATGCGGAAAAGAATCTCCGACCGGGTTGTCGGCTCGGGCAGTTCGAACTCCCGGCGAAGGGACGGCGCGTGCTCCCGGGTCAGTTCCAGAATCACTTTTTCCGCCGCCCGGCAGGCATCCGCCAGCCGTAACGCGAGTTGGTCAACAAAGCGGCGTACATAAAAAAGCAACGGCTCCAGGGTTTCCAGGGGAGTCTCAAACTCGACGTTCTCCTCGAAGGTTTCCGGCAGGGAAGCAGGTCGGAGGACGCAGGAATCGCGGCCCCGCACCCGGTCCCAGAGATCCTGCCCCTCTTTTCCCAGGCGATCACCCACCGACTGCCGGGACAAACGCCGGAAAGCACCCAGGCTGGTGATTCCCCACTCCGTCAGCCGCGCCTCCAGGCTCGGTGAAAGCTCGGCCAACGCGAGCGGAAAGGTGCGCAAAAACACTTCCTCTTCCTCGCCGTCGACTTCGAGCACCGGGTCGGCCCGCAGGGAGACAAACCGGGCCAACGCGGGGGTCCGGGCCAGGCCGACGCGTCCCTTCAGACCGAACTGCGCAAGCTGGCGGAGAATCCGCCGGGGATGTTCGGCGCGGTGCCGGGGAAGGACCCCCCTCAGATCCACGGTGCAAAGTCCCGGTTCCGTAGCTTCCACCCGCGGCGCAAACGAGCGGGAACAGGAGATCAAAATACGGGAAACGCTTTCCTCGGCCGAAAAAGACCGCGCGCGGATAATGGCTCCCGGACAGCGCGCCAGCACCTGTGCGGCCGTCATCCCCCGCTCCACCCCGTCGCGAACGGCAGGGGTGCTCATTTGCCACACGCCGCCCCGGCGTCCATCGCCAAGCAGAACCACAGCCCGCCGGGAAAGACCGGGCTCCAGTCGCAGAACCGCCTGAAGCGCAAAGCCGGGAATCCGGATCACAGCGAATGTCATACCGCCCGTCCCTCCCTTCCCGCTCCGCCGCGATACCGAACATCCGCTTTCCACGCCTCCGCCAGTTCCTCGTGGGAAAACTCCAGATGCTCCAAACGAAAATGCCGGTCCAGCCGGAGACGCAGACGGCAACCGGGAACGCTCCCGCCGCAGTGCCCACTCGCCACCGCCAGCACCGCCCGCGATTGCTCCGCACACCGCTGAAGACGGTACCAGCCCTGAGAAGGAATGCGATCGGCGGCACTTCCGGCGGTCGGTCGCATATCCATCAGGATGAGAGGAATATTGCCGTCGCGCACCAGGATATCGGCCGCCCGAACGGCCTGGCCGGCCTCCCGGCAGCGCACCCAGAGAAGATACTCGAGGGCCGTGGACGCCGCCGACCGCGGATCCCAGGCATCCCACCGGTCCACCAGTGCCACCAGGCGACGATTTACAGCCGAGACATTCACCAGCGCGGAAAAAAACCACTGCACACCGCAACTCGGCCCGTCCGCCACAACTTCAGTCATTCCTCCCAGCGGCAGCCCGCCCCCCAACTGCGAATCGAGTTCCGGCAACCCGGTGGCAAAGGTTTCCGTCCCCGCCGCCGGCACGCTGCCGGGAAAACGCTCGCGGAGCATCTCCCGCAACGCCACAAGTTTCTCGCGTTGTTCGCTATCGGCCATGAATTCTCACTACTGAAGGGGTCCCACCGCAACCGGATTCGAGCGATACGTCCCCCTGTGTAAAGTGAACATAGATTCACGTAAATCGCGCGGGAGTCAAGTCCCGGTTAATTTGCCTGGCTAATTATCATTGAAACCAATGAGGAGAAGCGACAGGATGGCAGGTCATGCGTTCAAGGAGATTAAAAGTATGTGAAACCAGCGGAGTCTACCACTGCATGAGCCGAGTAGCCGGCGGACAGCGGTTGCTGGGGAGTACAGAGAAGGAGGTCTTTCGCAGACAATTGCACCGGTTGGCCGAGTTCTGCGGGCTTGAGGTGTTGACCTACTGTGTCATGAGCAACCATTTTCACCTGCTGGTGCGGGTGCCGCCGCAGGAGATCACCCGGAAGATCGGTGACGACGAGTTGGCACGGCGGGTCCGGGTGCTCTATCCCGGGGAGGAGGCGGCGGCCTGGATCTCCCGGCTCCGCGGCGAGGAGCGCGAGGCGGTCCGCGAGCGTCTGCTCGCGCGCATGGGCGATGTTTCGGCATACCTCAAGGAGCTTAAACAGCGCTTCTCGATCTGGTACAACCACACCCACAACCGCTACGGAACCCTGTGGTCGGAGCGCTTCAAAAGCGTTCTGGTCGAGTCCTCACCCCGGGCAATGCTGGCGGTGGCCTGCTACATCGACCTGAACCCGGTGCGCGCGGGTCTGTGCGGCGACCCGGGGACCTACCGGTGGTAGCGGCTACGCCGAGGCGGTGGCCGGGGGCAGGAAGGCAAGGGACGGGCTACGGCGGGTTATGGAGGCGACCGACTGGCCCCGGGCCGTCCGGCAGTACCGTTTGATCCTTTTCGGACAAGCCTATCACACGGAAGCGGGAGGTCCGGCGGGAATACCGGAGGAAAAACTCAAGGACGTGCAAAAGCGCAACGGGGAGCTCACGCTTGCCGAGCAGTTGCGCTGCCGGGTGCGCTACTTCACCGCGGGAGCGGCAATCGGCTCGCAGGAATACGTAGCGGCTTTGATGCGGGAACGGAACGACTTTGTGGGAGCGGGTCGCAAGACCGGTCCCAGCCGAATGTGTGCGCCCGCGTTCCGGAAGCTCTACAGCCTCCGGAATCTGCGACGCGAACCGCTGGGGCCCATATGACCCTGATGTGGCAAAAATCGCGGAAGTTCGGACTTCGGCGAGCTCAGTCGAGCCGCTGGCAAGGCGGACCCAAACCCGGCGCAGCGAGTGAACTGGCGTTCGTGAACCAGCCGCTTGCCGAGCCAACGCCGCCATGGCGGGCTGGTGCGATTTAGCGTTCCGGCAAACCTCATGAAAACAAGCTCCTTACATACCTTTTGCCAGAACCCGTTTGAAATATCAGGGATGATTAAGGCATGCAGAATAATTCCAAATGGACTCCCCGTCGCCACGTTTTCGGATTGCTTCGCAGCGAGGGGGTTTATCCCCCGATTCTCCGGGTCCCCGGATCTCCCGGGATAAACCCGGTCGCCACAACCACGGGAGTGCCGCTGTTTCCGGAAAACTTCATGAAGAAGAGGATTACATGTCCCCTCGATCTCGATTTTCCCACATAAGCGACTGAGAATCCCCGGTGGTTCCAGTACCGGCCAACCCGGATCCGGTTCCGGGAAAGGAAAAGAGCCCGGGATCGATATCCCGGGCTCTTCCTGAGTTGAGGACCGCCGGCGGCGGACTCAACGGCTTCATAAAACACAGGCAGTTTCGGCCTTGTGAAGCTGCAAGTGTCGGGCGGGCAAACCTCGCCCGGTCTCTCAAAACGGAGTTTCGGCTTCCGCCCCCAACTCTCCCCCTAACCGGGGTAGACAGCGGGCGGGAAACTCCCTGGACCGGCCCCGTTTCATTAAAGTCACCAACACGGGCCGAGTCCAACCGCCTCACCTCCATGAGGTTCGGCGGATCTCGTTCGACTCAGGCGAGCCCTGCGCTGCCGACGGCGCCCAGAGCTGCGTTAAGTTTATCGGATTTTTCTGAAAGTATTGTTCTATGCATGGGCCTCCTTGGTTGGTGGTTATCGCGTTTGGTGACTCATCCGAGTCGTTAAAGTCAACAAGGGGGAGTTTGCCACAGAATCCGGGAAACGCAACCATGGAAAGGCAAACGCCACTCCGTCGCCGAAAGATTCGGTCCGCGTCGTGGAATCACGCGGCATCGGCGTACGCAACCGGCGTTGACCGGCGATGAACGGGGGCTTTTACTCGAACCCATGTCCTTTGTCACCCACCTGGAATGCGCGCTTTGCGGCAAGCGTCACGAAGCCCGTCGCGTGCAGGAACTTTGCGGCGATTGCCGGCGGCCGTTATGGGTTCGTTACGATTTGCCCGCGGCGGGCAAGGCCCTGACCCGCGCGATGTTACGGGACCGGCCGCCCAACCTGTGGCGTTACGCCGAACTATTGCCGCTGGAAGATGCGGGCCACCGGATTTCGCTCGACGAAACCATGACTCCCCTGTTTCCGGTTTCGCGGCTGGCGGCGGATTTCGGGGTGGAGACATTGTGGGTGAAGGATGAAAGCCGGCTGCCAACGGGCAGCTTCAAAGCCCGCGGCATGGCACTGGCGGTTTCCATGGCCCACGAACTCGGCATCCGCTCGATCGCCGCCCACACCGCGGGAAACGCGGGCGGGGCCATGGCGGCCTACGCCGCGCGAGCCGGCATGGAGGCGTT
>PXDC01000414.1 GCA_003565135.1 Verrucomicrobiota bacterium | reverse complement strand
GGGATCCTCGAATCCCTCCGGAACAAACGGTGAATTCTCCACCAATTCCCGATTGTCACCCGTCGCCGTCGCGGCCCACACCGCCAGGGAAACACCGGCTGCGGCCACGCACTTCCCCAGGTACCGGAAATCACCCCGGGCCGCGTCGCAGCCTTTATCGTCGTTGCGCCGAATCATTTGCATCATGGAACCTTGAGTGTTTGGCGTTTCACGCCGGGCCGCAACCCCCGAATGCGACCCGTCATGGCGCGTTGGCGTCCCCGGCAACGACAGGAGGACCCCGCCCGGGTTCCCCGGCGGGCCCCCGCCCGCCGGACCTCCCGCTCGTTCCCCGCTCAAAAAAGCTGGCGGCCGGCCGACACATGGAAAAGAATCGCCCCCATGCCGAAAACAGACGTTTCCCCGCCCACCGGCGCTTTTTCCACCGTTCGTAGCCCCAACCGCCTGGCCGCCGCTTTTTTTCTGGCCATGATCGGCCTGTCGGCCGGATCGACGGGCGCGGGCGGATCCGGCACCGGACCGCCGGAGGCTCCGGAGACCTACCGGACCCCGCCCGCCCCGATCCCGCAGATTCTGGACACGCCGCCCACTCCGGCAATTTACCTGGCTCCCGACCGGGGATTTATGGCCATCCTCGAACGGGAGGCAATGCCTGACATCCAGCGTCTGGCGGAACCGGAACTCCGCCTGGCGGGGGTCCGCATGAATCCGAATACAAACGGCCCCAGCCGGAGCTCCTTTTTCCGCGGAATCACCCTCAAGGACATCGATTCCGGCCGGTCGCGGGAGGTATCGCTTCCCCAAGGCGCCTTGATTTCCCACCCGCAATGGTCACCCGACGGTTCGCGCCTCGCGTTCACCCGCACGACGCCGGAGGGCATCGAGCTCTGGATAACCGACCTTGAAACGGCGGAAGCCCGACCCGTGGCCGGACCGCATCTCAACGCCGTTTTCGGACGACCCTACGAATGGATGCCCGAGAGCGAAGCGCTCGTGGTGCGACGCGTACCGGCAGACCGGGGCCCGCCCCCTCCGGCTCCGCCATCGCCCGCCGGGCCGGTCGTGCAGGAGACCGCCGGGCCGACCGGTCCGGTCCGGACTTACCAGGACCTTCTGAACAACCCGCACGACGAAGCCCTCTTTGCCTACTACTTCACCTCCGTCATGGAGCGGGTTCCCCTGGATGGCGGCCCTTCCCGTCCCATCGGAGTCCCCGGCATTTACCGGACCATGGACGTCGCCCCCGGCGGCAACCACCTCCTTGTTCGCGAAATCAAACGCCCGTTCACCTACCAGGCACCCCTGTTCACTTTCGCGGCGGAAACCCGGGTGCTCGACCTGGAAGGGAAAACCCTCCACCTGGTCGAGGACCGGACCGACGTTGTTTTCCCGCCGATTGGGCGGGACCGGGTCACGACGGGAACGCGCTTCGCGCAGTGGCGCGCCGACGCTCCGGCCACGCTGTTGTGGGTGGAAGCCATGGACGGCGGGGACCCCCGGACGCAGGCGCCCGTTCGCGATCGCGTGTTCCTTCTCGACGCCCCCTTCGACCGGGAGCCCGGGGTCCTGATCGACCTGGACCAACGCTTCCGCGGCATCGACTGGGGTCACGACGGCTTCGCCCTCGTCCACACCCGATGGCGAACCGCCAGTCGCACCAAAACCTACCGGGTGGCACCGTCCGACCCGGGCGCGGAACCGGTGCTGCTGTGGGACCGCTCCTACGAGGACCGTTACGGGGATCCCGGCTCGCCCGTTACCCGGCGTAACCCCGCCGGCCGCTCCGTTCTGCATTTTGCCGCCTCCGGAAACGCCCTTTTCCTTGCCGGCGACGGCGCTTCACCCGACGGCGACTACCCGTTTCTCGATATCCTGGACCTGGATACATTCGACACCGAACGGGTTTGGCAGGCGCGGGATCCCTACTACGAGCGCGTGGTCGCCCTCCGTGACGACGAGGCGGGTGAAATCATCACCCGTCGGGAATCGGCCGAGTCCCCGCCCAACTACCTCCTGTTGAACGTGGCCGACGGAACCGGCCGTCGCCTTACCGAGTTCCCCGATCCCGCCCCGCAGTTGGCCGGTATTCAGCGCCGGATCCTGACGTATCCGCGCCGGGACGGCATCACCCTCAGCGCAACCCTGATAACACCCCCGGGTTACGACCCCGATTCCGACGGCCCCCTTCCCATGTTGCTGTGGGCTTATCCCCGGGAGTTTCGCGACGCCGACGCCGCGAGCCAGGTGCGGGATTCACCCAACCGGTTCAGCCGTCCGCGATACACGTCGCCGCTCTTCCTGCTCACTCAGGGTTACGCCGTGCTCAGCGGGCCGGCCATGCCCATCATCGGCGAGGGCGATGACGAGCCCAATGACACCTATATCGAGCAACTGGTCGCCAGTGCCGCGGCCGCCGTGGACAAAGTGGTGGAAATGGGGGTTGCGGAACGCGACCGCATCGCGGTCGGGGGCCATTCCTACGGCGCCTTCATGGCGGCCAACCTGCTGG
>PXDC01000117.1 GCA_003565135.1 Verrucomicrobiota bacterium | reverse complement strand
CCTGTTGGCCGTGTCGCCCCTCGCCCCTCGCCCCTCGCCCCTCGCCCCTCGCCCGCTCCGTTTTCCGGACTCCGGGCTCAGAATTCCGTGGTTTGAATCCTGATTTCGCCCGCCAGCGTACGGTGAACCGGGCAGCGATCCGCGATCTCCAGCATCCGCCGGCGCTGGGCGTCATTCAGGTCCCCCTCGATGCGAATGGCGCGGGCAAACACGTCGATCCGGCCGTCGGTGGCTTCACAGTCCGCGCAATCCCGGGCGTGAATCTTTTCGTGGGTTACCCGGCACCGCACCCGATCGACCGGCAGGTTCTTATGGCGGGCGTACATGTTCAGGGTCATAACGGTGCAGGAACCGAGCGCGGCGGCGAGGTAATCGTAAGGAGTGGGTCCCTGATCGCCGCCCCCCGCCGATCGAGGTTCGTCGCCGACCAGGCGGTGGGAACCGGTGCGGATCCCGCAGCGAAAACCGTCATCGGTGCGTCCGGCGACCTCGACGCCGGTTCCGGATTCGGATGCGTCCAGCTGCAGAAACCGGGCGGCCCAGGCGGCGATCACGACTCCGGCATAACGCGAGTCGGCTTCCCTGGAGAGCAGATGGTCGGCGTCGTCGAGGCTGACAAAACTTTTCGGATGGAAGGCGGCGGCAAAAATCTCCTGGGCGTTGTCCACGGCGACGATGTCATCGGTGGGCGAATGCAGCACCAGGAGGGCGCGCCCGAGCTTGCGCAGCCGAACGTCCAGGCGGTGGCTCCGGGCGTCCTCGATGAAGTCACGCCGGATCCGGAAAGGTCTGCCGGCCAGAAGCACCTCGGCGCTGCCGGATTCCTCGATGGATTCGAGTTGATGGGAAAAGTGTTTGAGCACGTGCTCCGGCGAGGCGGGCGACGCCAGCGTGGCCACCGCCCGCACCGATTCCAGCCGCTCCGCCACGGCCAGGACGGCGGTTCCTCCGAGGGAATGCCCGACCAGGACCTGGGGCGGGTCGAGATGCTCCCGCATCCACGCCGCGGCATCTTCGAGGTCGTCCAGGTTCGACGAAAACGTGGTATGGCTGAAGTCCCCCTCGCTTTCCCCCAGGCCGGTAAAATCAAACCGGACCACGGCAAACCCCGAGGCCGCCAGTTCCCGGGTGATGTTGCGGGCGGCATTGAGGTTGCGCGTGCAGGTGAAGCAATGGGCGAAAAGGACCGCGGCCCGGTATTCGCCGCCCGGGGGCCGTTCGAGGTCGCCGGTCAGGACATGGCCGGCCCGATTGGTGAAGTTGAATCGCGACATGGTTTTGTTTCCCTCCATTGGGTTTCGGGGATTTACGGACCTGTTTGAAACGTCATTATATCCTCTCCGGCATCCCGTGGTTGGGGCGACCGGGTTTATCCCGGGAGATCCGGGGAGGCGGAGAATCGGGGGATACTCCCGCCCTCGCAACGAAGAAATCCGAAAACGTGGCGGCGGGAAGTATAAAAAAAAATTGCCCGAACGCCAATTCGCGTCGGCCGCCCGGGTCAACCCTCCCGCGCGAGCCAGGTATCGACCGCCAGGGCCAGGTCCTCCAGGTAGGCGTCGCCGGCCGGGTGCCGGGTCAGCCCCACCAGAACGTACCGGCGCCCGGGTCCCTCGACCCGCGCGCTGTCGTGTCGCCAGTCGCGCCACGTTCCCCATTTGCGGAGCAGGCGAACGTCGCGCCCGGCCAGGGCCCGGACAAATTTGATGGGGTCGTGCGTGATACCGGGGGACGAAAAAATCTCCCGCATCGTCCGCGAGGCCTCGGGCGACACCAGTTTACCCTGCTCCAGCAGGAGGTAAAAACGCAGCAGTTGGCGAACGGTCGCGCCGTGGGAATGATCGGCGAGCGGATCGCCATAACGTTCCCCGTCGAGCCCGTAGTGTTTGCCCACCCACAAGCCGCCCCCCCGGGACGCGTCGTAGAAACCGTACCGGTCGAGCACCGCCTGGATTTCCCTGAGACCCAGTTCCCGGGAGAACCGGGCCGCCTCCCCGTTGCTTGAGGCCTTGATCATGAGCCCCAGGGCCCGGCGGATCTCCGGTTCGGGATCGACCGGGGCGCGGCCGCGCTTTTCGAACCAGGCGAGGAGGATGCCCACCTTGGGCAGGCTCGCGGCGTACTCCATTCGGTCCGGGTGGATCATGGCCGGGCGCAGGGCCCTGAGGTCCAGCAGTCCGGCGGCCGCATGTTCCGGCTCCATCCCGTACCGGGAGCGAACCCGCGCGTCGATCCGCTCGAGCTCCGCCTGAAGCCCGGGATCGGTCGGCGTCGTATAATCGAGCACAAAGTCGGACCGGGATTTCCCGGAGGCGTCATCGATCGGATTCATTGCGTTGGACGGGCGGCGCGCTACGGCCGGAGCGGCCGGGCGGTCGGGTTTGATGTCCACCCGCAGTGCGCCGCTTTAGCCAGCACCTCCGAGCCGCTCGCCCGTATTTTGGCGCGGTAGGGACGGCATGCGCTAGCTGAAGCGGCGCGCTACGGCCGGAGCGGCCGGGCGGTCGGGTT
>PXDC01000090.1 GCA_003565135.1 Verrucomicrobiota bacterium | reverse complement strand
GAGCTCAGTTCGCACTCCTCGGCAGCGCTCCCGAAGAAAGGATCAACGAGCATTTCCGCCGCATCAAGGACGAGATCAACGAAAACCCCGACTCCCATATCGAAGTGGGATTCGAAGAGGAGTTGTCCCACCTGATCTACGCCGGGGCGGACATGATCCTCGTCCCCAGCCGCTTCGAGCCTTGCGGCCTCACCCAGCTCATCGCCATGCGCTACGGCACCATTCCGATCGTCCGCTCCGTAGGCGGCCTGGCCGATACCGTTTTCGACAAAGACTACTCCGACAAACCTTTGTCACAGAGAAACGGATACGTGTTCCATCACGACGACCACCTCGGCCTCGAATCGGCCCTGGCCCGCGCCATCGCCTGCTACTACATGTACCCGGACCATTTCCGGCACCTCATAGTCAACGCCATGCAATCCGATTATTCCTGGAATGTCCCCGGCCAGCATTATCTCAACATTTATGACCATATCCGGAATAAGTAATTTCTCAAATCCCTCACGAGCCACTCTCTTTTTCCAAACCAAGGCATGGGACCCGCGATCCCCACGGGAAATCCACCGCTCCCGGATCCCAGCGACCGCACCGTTAAGGAAACATTCCTGATGCCTTCGCCACAATGCCACAACCAGGGAGCCCACCCCCTTCCCGGAGTAGTCCCGGTCGAGACCGCACCGCAAAAGCGGCCCGGCTCCTGCCTGCGGATTCTGCCAATAGACCCGCACCGTATTTTCGCGTATTGGAAACTTTCGGATGATCTGGCACAGGAAGCGCAACGAACCATCGGACGGGGGACCGTCCCCGATGATCTCCTGTTGCGGATTTTTCAAATGGAGGGCCTTACCGAACGCCTGTCCCGCGCCCGCGCCATCGAAACCTTTCCCATAAACCGGCGGCGGCGGGAGACCCGCCTGCACTTGTCCCATCCCGGAGGATACGTCGTCGGAGTCCTCGGCGCCCAGGACCGTCACGGCCGTTTCTTCCCGCTGCTTCGCTCCGCCCGTGTGGCCTTGCCGGAAGCACCCGCCTCCCCGGAAGCGCCGGCGCGCGCCCCCCTCGACAAAGCCGCCGTCGTGCACCGGGCGAGTCTCAAGGGCCTGCCGCCGGAACTGCTTCATTCGCCCGGAAAAGCGTGGGAACCAGCGTCCCCGGCCCGCGCGGCCGAGCTTCGTGCGCTCCGCGACCTCAAGCAGACCCCGGCTCTGGACGAGCAACAGATTGTGGAACGCGTCCTTACCGAGACCGCCCCCTCAGCTTCCTCTGATCTTCGGGCCGGACCGGGGGCGAAATCCGATCCGCGACCCGCGGGCACCTCGGCCACGGCGCCTTCCTCCCACAGCCTGGCGGCAGGGTCCGCCTACGAAGGCGGCGCCCCCCTGGCCCTGCGGGCCGTCCTGGTCGCCGAAGGGTTCCCGCAACCCGATGAAGAACTGATCGTCGCGGGCGTCCCGGGAAAATCCGGTCCCAACGGCCGCTGTAGCTGGACGTTGCCCTGCGAGGACTTCGCCACAGCCTGGACGCTTCTTAAAGAACGTCCGGCGCCGGCGGCGGATACCGCGATCGCCTCCGGACCCAGCTTCACACTCGAACTCGAAGGGGTGGTCCGGGACAAAACCTACCTCGCCAGGCTGCCTCGCGGGATCGCGGTCGACGCGGCCGGTCGCTTCCGCGTCGCCCGCCCACTGCCCCGCGATCACGCACTCGTCCCCGAATGGTCTCTCCGACGCAAAAAATCTTCGGCCGCCTGAAACGTCGGCAGTCCGAGTAACCGCTGATCCTCGCTAATGTCCCTTCCCGCCCAGCCAACACCGGAACGGCTGCTCGTCCTGCTTCTGCACGCCCACCTCCCCGATTGCCGTCGCCCCGGCCAGCCTCGCAGCCTGGAGGAAATCTGGTTTTTTCAGGCCTTGACCGAGAGTTACCTCCCCCTGATCCGCATGCTGGATCGGCTCCGCGACGACGGCATTCCGACGCCACTCACCTTGAGTCTGTCACCGACTCTCCTGGATCAGCTCCGCGACCCCGGCCTGACGCAACGCTGGCACTCGTGGATTGACAACGCCCAAAAAATCGCTCGTCACGACGCCGAAACCGGTCCCGATTCGCTCCGATCCGTCGCCTCTTGGCACGCCGCGATTCTCGCCGAAAGCGGCCGATTCCATCGGGAACGCTGTGGCGGCGATCCGATCGCCGCTCTGCTCGAACACGCACGCGACGGACGCATTGAACTGGCGACCACCTGCGCCACCCACGCCTTCCTCCCCGCCCACCAGGACGGCCCCGGCACTGTGGAGACCCAGATTCGCGCCGGACTGGCCTCGTTCCGGCATCACACCGGCAGACATCCCGAATTTTTCTGGCTGCCGGAATGCGGCTATTATCCGGGTCTGGAGGACACGCTCTCCCATGCCGGCATCCGCGGCTTCGGTCTGGAAAGCCACGGGATCGCCCAGGCGCAGCCGGTGCCGGCCGCCGGCACCCGCACCGCCTTGCGTTGCCCCAATGG
>PXDC01000513.1 GCA_003565135.1 Verrucomicrobiota bacterium | reverse complement strand
TTCCTTCCGGTAGTCCCCGGCAACCTGGTCGTTCTGGGCGGAATCTTGCTGCATAAGTTCGTCCTTGTGGACGCTTCGGTTTCCTGGATGTTCATCGGCTTCGCCACGCTTGTGACGGGGGTTGTGATGGTGCTGGACCCCTTGTGCTCGTGGTGGGGCGCCCGCCGTTTCGGGGCAAGCTGGCAGGGAGCCCTGGGGGCTTTGGCCGGGGCGGCGGCCGGAATGGCGTTTTTCGGGTTCCCCGGCTTGATCGCCGGGCCGATCCTCGGGGCGGTGGGGGTCGAACTAGTCATGAAACGCAACCTGCGAAGCGCCCGCCGGGCCGGGGTGGGGACTATTGTGGGCGGCGTGGTGGCGTTTGCCTTGAAGGTCGGGGCCGCCATGGCGGTGGCCGGCGGTTTCTTCTGGGCGCTGCCCGGATGACCCGAGCAGGCGGATTTGCCTTTACGATTCCAATAAGTCCGGTAGCTTGGAGACTATGAAATCCGATGACGATAAAGTCTTCTCAACATTGAGGCTTGGAGACTGCGCCCCTGATTTTTCGCTTCCGGCCACGGACGGCAAAACCTACCGCCTGGCGGATTTCGACGAGAGTCCCGTGCTGGTGGTCTTCTTCACCTGCAACCATTGCCCCTACGTGATCAATTCCGACGAAATAACCCGCAAGACCGCGGACACGTTCGCTCCCAAGGGGGTCAAGTTTGTCGGGATAAACTCCAACAGCGAAAACACCTACGCGGAGGATTCCTTTGAGCATATGGTCGAGCGAATGAAACAAAACGATTTCCCTTGGGTGTACCTGCACGACAAATCGCAGGAAGTGGCCTGGGAATACGGCGCCCTGCGGACGCCTCATTTCTTTGTCTTCGATGAAGAACGGAAACTCATCTACACCGGCCGGGCGATCGACAGCCCGCGCGAACCGGCCAAGATGACGGTGAACGACCTGGAAAAGGCGCTGACCGCCCACCTGGAGGGCAAACCCGTTCCCCGTCCCCTCACCAACCCGATCGGGTGCAACGTCAAGTGGGAGGGCAAAGACGCGCACTGGATGCCGGCCGACGCCTGCGATCTTGTCTGAGCGTTCCGGACTTCCATGAAAATATTATCATCACTTCGTTCGTTTTGCCCGGGTTGGCGTCGCGGTTTGGTCTGGACGGTTTTGCCGCTTCTATTCCTGTCGGCTTGTCATATCGTTCCCGATACGGGTCGGCGCAGCTTGTCGCTCATTCCCCTGCGCGAGGAAATCGCCCTGGGGGCAAATTCTTTCGAGGAGATCAAGGGGCAGGAAACAATTTCGACCGACCGGGAAAAGCGGGAAATGGTCGAGCGCGTCGGGCGGCGAATCGCCGCAGTGGCCGAGCGGGACATGCCGGGTTTGGACTGGGAATTCGTCCTGTTCGAAGACGATGCGGTCAATGCCTTCGCTTTGCCGGGCGGCAAAGTGGGGGTGTACACCGGCCTGTTCCGGGTGGCGCGGACGGAGGACGAACTGGCCGTGGTGATGGGGCATGAGGTGGCACACGTCACCGCCCGTCACGGCAACGAACGCATGTCCCAGTACCTGCTGGTGTCGGCGGGCGGAATCGCCCTGGATACCGCCCTTCGGCGGCAGGAGGAGGAGACCCGCCAAATGGCGATGATGGCCTACGGCGCCGGGGCGACAATCGGGTATATTCTTCCTTTTTCCCGGAGCGCGGAATCCGAGGCCGACGAAATCGGGTTGTATTACTCCGCGCGGGCCGGTTACGACCCGCGGGAAGCCCCCCGCTTCTGGGAGCGCATGGCCGAATTGTCACAGGGCGGGAGCCCGCCGGAGTGGCTTTCCACCCATCCCTCCCACGGCACCCGGGTCACGGACCTGGAGCGTATTATGCCGCAGGCGATGCGCTATTACGAAGAAGCCCGGGGGCAGAGGTAGGGGGGTGGTTGTTCGTTGTCACTCATCCGGCAAGGCTCCCGGCGCGCCGGGACCACGTAGCATCGAGCCTTCGCTCGATGATGATGGCGTCCCTTTTAATATGAATGTCTTAATAAATAACAAGCAAATCTGATTCCAATAACCGATAACCGACAACCACCACCCATGCTAGATCCCGTAGAAACTTTAAAAGCGTTTGTTCGTTTCCCCAGCGTTTCCACAGACCCCGATTGTGCGGAAGGCATGAAAGGGGCGCGGGATTTTATCGCCGGTCTGTTGAAGCGGACCGGGTTTGCGGTTGAGGAAATCGCCACGCCCCTGCACCCGATCGTGGTGGGACGGCGGGAGGGTGACCCTTCCTGGCCGCATGTCATTATTTACGGGCACTACGATGTGCAGCCGGCGGATCCGCTGAACCTTTGGACCACTCCTCCGTTCGAGCCGCAGGAACGCGAAGGACGGCTCTACGGGCGTGGCGCGGCGGACAACAAGGGGCCGCTGATCACCCACCTGTGCGCCGTCGCGCAGTTGCTGGAGAAGAACCCCGACCTTCCCCTGCGGATCATATTCCTGATCGAAGGCGAGGAGGAGATC
>PXDC01000312.1 GCA_003565135.1 Verrucomicrobiota bacterium | reverse complement strand
GTCCCCGGTGCGCCAGACGGGACGCGGGGTGACTCCCGATGCGGCCAGCTCCCGGTAGGCTTCCCACTCCCGGTTCAGTCCCTTCAAGGGGTTCTTGCTCTTTGGGGATTCCCTCCGGGAGAACCATGGCCAACGGAGAAAATTCTTTTTGAATGGGTTGTGGAGGCGGACCACCGCCACGTTATCGGTCCCGCTGGAAGCGAGGTAGATGGAGTCGTTGCCGCCGTCGCCGAACGGGGCCAGAATTACCGGTTTGCCCAGTTCCCGGCTCATTTCCCGCTCCAATTCCTGCCGGCGGGTGTCGATGCGCCATTCGCCGTAGTGTTTCTTTAACCAGTGCCGCGGAGATCTCATCTCGAATGAAAACCAGCTAAGGGGCGGACCCGGGAACAGGCAAGTTTCACTTCCTCCGTTCCTCCAGAGCCTCCCGGAAAAAACGCAGGTACTGCTCCACCACCGCCTGGCGGGAAAAATCCCGCAGAAACCGCTTGTGTCCCCCGGTCACGAGGCGCCGGCCGAGCCCCGGATCGGAGAGCAGCCGCTTCAATCCGGCGGCGAGGGCGTCGACATCGTCAACGGGAAAGAGGAGGCCGTCCCGTTCGTCCTCCACCAGCCATTCGGGTCCGGTGGCACGGGCGGCAATGAGGGGCGTGCGATGGGCCCAGGCTTCCAGGACGACATTGCCGAGCGGTTCGAAGCGCGAGGGCATGACGCAGATATCGGCGGCGGCAAAAAGCCGGTCCGCATCGCGTCGCCAGCCGAGGAAGCGCACCCGGGAGGCGATGCCGAGCCCGTTCGCCAGTTTTTCGAGTTCCGAGTGAATCGGGCCCTCGCCCGCCAGGAGAAGGTACGTTTCCGGAACCGACACCATCGCGCGGAAAAGGATGTCGTGGGCCTTCTTGGTATGGAGGCGCCCGAGTGCCAGCAGCACCGGGGCGTCCTCCGGCAGGCCGGTTTCCCGGCGTACTTCGGAGCGGACCTGTCCGGTTTCCACCGCGGGATCCGGCGGATCGCAGAAATTGCCGATCAGGTGCACCCGGTCTTCCGGCCACCCGCCCCGTTTCAGGTAGTCCAGAATGTCCGGGGTGTTGGCCACCAGGTGGTCGCATTGGGTGTAGTGTTTCAGCGGGTAATAATCGCCCAGGCGGGCGACCTTGACGAAGGGGCCCTCGGGCATGCGACGCGACGCCCGGCTCATCCAGGTGAGCACAACGTCCGGTTGGAAGGCGCGAATCAGGCGCCGCAGTCGCATTCGCCCAAAGGGCTCGAAGAGGCCGCCGAATCGCATCGGCCGCACCTGGGTTTCCGGGGCCGCGGCCAGGAGTCGTTGCCGGGCCGGGTTGGGTTCGATCACGAGCGCCTGGGGAACGCCGGCATGGGCGAACGCGATGGCCAGCTTTTCAAAAAAACGGTCCCCTCCGCCGGGTTGCCTGGAGAGCATCAACTGAAGCAGGCGTGGCGGACGATTGCTGTGGTCTTCATGCGTCACTCAGAAGTGTATTTACCGTTCCGGGCAGGGATGACAAGACAGAAGGGACTTCGGCATGGTCCCGGGGCGACCGGAACGCGGGTCCTTTCGGCTTGCCAGGGGAATTCCCGCCCAGCAGGTTGGGATCGTTGCGCGGAGCGGAACGGAAGAATGGACAGGATTCAGGTCATTTACGTCTTTGGAAGCGGCCACAGCGGCAGTACTCTGGCCGGACTTTTGCTGGGGGCTCATTCCCGCATCGAGTGTGTGGGTGAAGTGAAGCAATACGAACGCTCCGCCAAACGCGATCGCGCATGCAACTGCGGCCGGCCCATTCCGGATTGCGGTTATTGGCAGGAGGTACACCGGTTGGCGGGATTTAATCCGGCCCTGGAAACCCCCGCTGTCAACGCGATCGAACAGGAGCGGTTTGGCCGGATCAATACCGCCTTTATCCGCGCCGTGCTGAAACACACCGGCAAGGAGGTTTTCTGCGATACGTCCAAAACCAAAAAGCGGTTGCACAAGTACCTTTCCTGTCCGGAATTCGAAGTGACCGTGCTTCACCTGGTACGCGACGGCCGGGCGGTGGCGTTCAGCAATCAGAGAAAGGGGAGGGTCTTCCGGCGGTACTGCCACCGGTGGAATAAACGCAACATGCGGGAGAAGCATGCCTTGTTCGAATCGGGCCTCGCGCCGGACCGATATCACTGCATCCGGTACGAGGATCTCGTCGCGAACCCGCAGGAAACATTGAGTTTGTTCCAGGAAACGTTGGGGCTCGATTTTGAAGGCGGGCAGATGGATCGGTGGGGTGCGGGAAACCACCACATTGGTGGCAATCACATGGCGCGAAAGAATGAGGGAAGGATACGCCTCGATACGGCGTACCTCGATTCATTGGGTACCCTGCAATGGATTGTGGCGACGGGTTTGCAGGCCCGCGCGCTCAAGGCGTACGGGTATGCTTTTTCGCGCAGGGGAATGGAGCGGCAATTGGGGAGAACGTGATGGGGGATGTTGTCGAACTCAGGGGGCAAAAACCCTTTTC
>PXDC01000040.1 GCA_003565135.1 Verrucomicrobiota bacterium | reverse complement strand
TTGATGCGCGAGCGCACAGACTTTGTCGGCGCCGGGCGCAAGACGGGGCCGAGCCGGATGCGGGGAACCGCCTTGAAGGAGCTGTACAGCCTGCGCGCGTTGCGAAGGAAGCCATTGGAACCGTAAAGTTAAAGAATTCGACTCATTCCGACCGGAGATTCAAAAAGATTGCGGTGGGGTGGATCGGGCGGTCTTAATCGAAAGGGTGTCCAAAACGGCGTATTCGCAGGCCCGCTACTGGCGTTTTTACTGGCCGTTGACTCTGACCGGGTTGGCCATGCTGCTGGCTCAGCAGTTCCGCAACGCCATCCTGGCCCGCTACCCGGAGGGCGCGGAGGAGCTGGCGCTTTTTGCCATGGCAGCAAGTTTTTTCGGATTCCTGCACGCGACGCTGGCGTTCACCCCGCAACTGGCCAACGTC
Organism: Verrucomicrobiota bacterium; assembly: GCA_003565135.1. Lineage (GTDB taxonomy): Bacteria > Verrucomicrobiota > Verrucomicrobiia > Opitutales > T3Sed10-336 > PXDC01. Next base: position 10,949 of record PXDC01000040.1, on the reverse strand, counting down.
TACAGCCGCTCGCGGCAGGGGATGCGGTTGTGTTTCCGCTTCGTCCTACGGGTCGGGCTGGTCCTGACCGTTCCCCTGATCTGGCTGGGATGGACCGACAGCGGCTCGGCATTTGTATCGGCGGTCTTCGCCATCCACGGCGAATCCCTCGAAACGGTCACGGCCTATCTCCGCATCCTGTTGCCCCTGCTGGTCGTGGACGGCATGCGCCACTGCCTGACCGGGCTCCTGGTCCAGGCGGAACGGACCGGCACCGTGACGCTCCTCAACATCCTCTATCTCGTCCTGGTCCTGGTGGTGCTCCTGGCCGGATTCTCGGCCGGGGCTCCGGCCATGATGACGGTGGGCCTGTCGCAGCTCCTGCCGGCCTTGGTTTCCCTGGTCCTCCTCATCTGGATGTTTCGCCGGCATTACCACCTCCCGCAGGAATCGAGCGAGGAAAACCTGACTCACGGTGACCTGTTCCGGTTCTTCTGGCCGGTCGCGCTGACCAGCCTCATGTTCGCCCTCAGCCGCCCGGTCATATTCTTCTTTGCCAGCCGCACGCCCGACGCGGTGGTCCTGATCGCCGCGTTGCGGGTGGCATTTGATTTCTCGCTCATATTCTGCAATCCGGTCAACCAGTTCCGCCACCTCTTTGTCACCTTCGGACTGAGCGACCTAGCGGGCCTGCGGCGTTTTCTCATACGAATGCTCACGGTCCTGGGCACCACCATGCTGGTGGTGGCCCTCACACCGTTGCACGAGATGATTTTTTCCCGGCTTCTCGGGGTCAAGGGGGAGGTGCTGGAAACCGCCGGCCAGGCGTTTCTGATCCTCTGCCTGGTTCCACTGGCCATGGGATTGCGCAACTATTTCCACGGACTTTCCCTGGTCAATCGCACCACCGGCCGCATGGGCATCGGCAGCCTGGTCCGGATCACCAGCATCGTGCTGGCCTGCTGGGCCCTGCAGAGCCTGGGATGGCTGAACGGCCGCACGGGAGCCTTGATGCTCTTCCTCGGCTTTTTTACGGAAGCGGTTACGGTCATGCTTTACGCCCGGTTCAGCCGACGGTGACAACAGGCGGTTGATCCGGAAAGCCGGTCCGAGCGCCCGCCGACCGACAACACGTCAACCGCGCAACTGCCGCAGCGCCTCGTAGGCCGCGATTCCCACGCTGGTTGACAGGTTGAGAGAACGGAGCTTCGGGTCGAATTGGGGAATCGCGAGGCGGCGTTCGTCTCCGGCCCAGGCGTGAAGCCAATCGGGGCAACCGGCGGTTTCTTTACCAAACAGAAGACCGTCGTCGTCGGCGAAGGCGGCGTCCCAGTAGCAGCGGGCGGCCCGGGTGGTGAAGAGCCACAGACGGGACGGGCCGTCGGCGCTCGCGCGAAACGCCTCCCAGCACTTGTGGTGCCGGACGTCGAGCGAGTGCCAGTAGTCCATCCCACTCCGCTTCAAGTGGCGGTCGGAGATGGAAAAACCCAGCGGGTAAATCAGGTGCAGTCGGCTGCGGGTAACAGCGCAAAGCCGGCCCACATTGCCAGTATTCTGGGGAATATCGGGTTGAAAGAGAATGATGTGAAGCATACCGGGACGACGGCACGTTATCCCCGTGGGGCGCTTTCCAGCCGAAAACCGGATCCGGGCCGGCGGGGGATCTCTCTCCGGCCGACCGGGTCAATGCACCCGCGACTTTTCCTTCTCGTCGGGCACAAACGGGGGTTTGTGAATGGGGAATTCCAGCCGCAGCTTGGTCAAAATGTAACCTTCGAGGTACCGGTCGTTGCGCGCCGCCGCCCAGACCTTCCGCATGTATTCGGAAGCCGGGTTGTCATGGAGGGAGTAACCGCCAACCGCATCCTTGACCCGCTGCGCGGGCGGGTTGATAGCCAGTTCTTTCTCGATGCGCTGCACCAGTTCCACCAGGGACTGGCTCGGCACTTTGCGTCCGGTTTCGATCTGGCAGATATAGTTCTTGGACACTTTCAGAAGCTCGGCCAGATCCGCCTGGGTGAGCCGATACTGCTTCCTCAGCTTCAGAAAATCGTACTCGAGGCCGTTTGCCTCCACAGTTTGACTTTGTATATTTTCTTCTGTCATCACAACCACCGGTTTCTCCCCTGATTATTGCCAATAATGTGAATTAATAGCACCCTTTACCGAAAATACAAAAACTTATTTCAGTAAAAATCCTGTAAAATCGAGTGCATAAAAGAATGATGCTCTCCGGAGAAAGTTTATCTTTTGTACAGTTATAGTGACCCGAGAGCCAATTTGGTTCCCAAAAAAAACGCATCCCGGCCCGGGATATCCGATCCCGTGGAAAGTCAACTAAAAATCAAACGGGTTCAGATCGCAACCTGCAGTCCGACGTTGTCCGCCGTCAAACGGTAGACGCGGGAGCCGGTATCCCGGTCGGAGAAAGCACGGGCCATGGCGTCACCCACCGCCCCGGCGTTTTCCAACGGCCCGGCGCACAAAACACTGGATCCGCTACCGCTCAACCAGCCGGTGTAGGCGCCCGCCTCCAGGCCGGCGGCGATCGCCTGCTCGGCGCCATTGATCCCCGGCACCCTCGTGGGCTGATGCAGGAAATCGGTCACTCCCTGCCGCAGCCGCTCATAGTCCCCCACCGCGAACACGGAGACAATGTAGGCCAGGCTGTTGAGGCTTTTGACGACATCAAAAAAAGGCAGGTTGCCGGGAAGGGCGGTGCGCGACGCGGCGGTCAAAACCTCCGTGTCCGGCGAAACCACAACAAACGACAGGGACGGGGCCACTTTGAATCGAATGGCGTCGAGGAACCGTCCGGTATCGGGGCAGGTGCGCGCGACGCAGAACCCGCCGAGAACCGCAGCCGCGGCATTGTCGGGATGCCCTTCCAGTTCCGTCACCAGGCCCACCAGATCTTCGCGGGCGAGCGGGCTTCCCGCCGCCGCGTTCAATCCGGCCAGAATGCCCGCTCTCAGGGTCACGCTCGAACCGAGACCGCGGGCCCGGGGCACCTCCCCGGTAATATTGAAGGAAAACCCGAATTCGCCCCGGCCGCTGCGGCCGAAAAACGCGGCGGCGGCATCGCGGACCAGTTGGAGGGAAGACGGGTGAAAATCGGGGCGGTCGCCCACGTAACGCACCTCGCCGGAACCCTCCGGAGTGAGGGAAATCGTGTTGTAGAGGTTCAGGGCAATTCCCAGCGTATCGAATCCCGGACCGCAGTTCGATGTGCTGGCCGGAACCCGGACCTCAATTTTCCGCGGATCAACCATCAAGCGTTTCTCATCAAGACCGGCATCCCCTCTACCTGCGGCGCCGCATTTCACGTTCAATATCCTGCATCTGCGCTTTTTTCTTAAGGGTTTCCCGCTTGTCGTAAAGCTTTTTGCCCGTACAAACCGCAAGCTCCACCTTTACCAGCCCGCCCTTGAAATACATGCGCACCGGCACGAGCGCTTTGCCGCCCTGGGCGACCTCTTCGGCGAGGCGCCCGATCTCCTTGCGATGCAGGAGCAGCTTGCGCGGTCGCTTCGGATCGTGATTGTTGATATTGCCGAAGGCGTACTCGTCGATGTGGCCGTTGCGCAGGATCACTTCCCCTTTTTCCACCTTGGCGAAGGCGTCGTTGATCTGAGCGCGGCCGCTGCGGATTGACTTCAACTCGGTACCGGTGAGCACGATTCCCGCCTCCACCTTGTCCTCCACAAAGTAGTCACGAAAAACCCGGGCGTTCCGCACCTCTTTGAAACGCCCGCCCCCTTTTGCTTTAGCGCACACGGAAAAGATCGTTATCGGAAACCGCTCAACCCGCCGTGAGGCCCGATCCTCCCAACCCGCCGGGGGCACGCGGCCGAACGGACGGGCTCAATCCTCGGCCAGTTCGAAGCTGATTTTTCCTTCAATGACCTCGCGCAGGGCGATGTCCTCGGGATCCAGCCGCTCCAGCGATTCGATCAGGGGGCGGCTGCTGTAGCGCAGCTGCTTGACCCGCCTCGAAACGATGTTGATTAGAATATTGGGCTCCGGCACCACGCCCAAAGCCTGCTCGATGTAATCTTCTCTCACGGGAATCTCCTGTTTCAGATGAAACCGTTGACACTGCCCCGCTCCGGACCCAAGGTCAAGCCGATTCGAGGTAAACTCTCCGCGATCCGCGGAACCTTCCGAACAGAACCATGAGCACGCCCGACAACAATGAATCCGGCGCCGAGGAGCTTTTACTCGGATTCACCACGGTCGAAACCCGCGACGAGGCCGAGAAACTGGGGCGCGAGGCCATGGACAGTGGTCTCGCCGCCTGCATCCAGATCGACGCGCCGGTCACCTCCTATTTTTTATGGGAGGGGAAGCGGCATGAGGCGGTGGAGCACCGGTTGCTTTTTAAATTCGTATCCGGTCACCGACGCGCCCTGGAGGCGTGGATTCAGCGCCACCACCCCTACGATACGCCGGAGTGGATTGTTGTCGCCGCCGACCACACGGCAGAAAAGTACTTGCAATGGGCGCGGGAAGTCACAAAGTAACGGACCTTTTTAACTCATCGCAAAGAGCCATGTCACAACACAACAGTTTCAAGGGAGTCGCCACCGGGGCCGCCGCCAAAAAGCGCAACGTTCTCAAACGCTTCGAGCGCGTCGAGTTACTCCGCAAGCGCGGGCAGTGGAAGGACGGCAACCGCGTTGTCGGTTTGCGCAAGACCAAACCGGAAGAATAAAGCATCCGCGCCGCCCCGGCCCGGAAACGGATTCCGCGCGGGCCCGCTTATCAACGCAGACCGCCGCGAGAGGAACCGGCGGTCACGCCTTGTCGCCGGACGGCTCCAAGTCGTCCGGCTCGATCCATTCCATCCGGAAGTTAAACACCGGCAGCAAGGCGATCAAGCCCACGCAGGTCAGGCCGAGTACAGCATAACCGGTCACGTCGTGAACGGTGCCGTCGATGGCATCCGGGCCGTGGGCGTAGGCCCAGCCGGTAAGGAAGAGACTGCGCAGGATATTGGTGAAAAAGGCGAAAAGCATCGCGACCCCGACCAACAAGATTTTCTTCCACAATTGCTTGAGGAAAACCGCCCCGAGGAAACTCCCGGCGAAGAGGCACGCGGTCAGGGAACGAATCCCGGAACAGGCATCCTCGACACCGACACGGCCCGTCGGCAGGATCAGCGTGTTCCCCTGTTGTTCCAGGGGGTAGCCCCCCATATCGAAGACAAAAAACACCACCTGGGTCACCTGTGCGAGCAGGAAGAGGCTGATGGTGTTCTCCACCACCGAGACCAGGGGAGCGGAAATGACCCAGATAAAGGCGGGAAACAGGAAAAGGGCGGCGACAACAAACCGCGTGTCGAAGAAAAGCCGTTTCCCCTCCCGGGATTCACCGGCCGCGTCCGGATTGGGAATATGCCGCGGCACGCTGAGGAAAATCATGGGAAGCAGAATGCACCCGAACCCGACGGCAATGAGGAGCGAACCGGGATTCGACGGACCGGAACCGGCCCGGTAAAAAGCACCCAGAAAAAAAGCCAGCAAACCGAATCCCAGGAGTAGGTACGAGGCCGAAGGGAGCAGCCAGTCGGCCGCTGGGTGCGGCGGCGCGGCCCCTTTCGGCGGGGGTGGGCGACCGGGTGCCCCGTCGTCATCGGCGGCCGGATCGCGCCCCCTCCCCTTCAGGAGGTTGCAAATCTGTTCCCAACGGTCGTAGACCACGTAGGCGACAAAAAACGGGACCAGGAAACCAAACGAGTAATCGTCCCGGGTGTTCCACCAGTGCCACTGGTCCCACGCAACAAAGAGCGCCATGACCCCGCTGAGGCCGAGGGCAATTACAAAGGACTGGGGAAGATCGTTAAAACTGGATTTGGCGGACATGAAATTAAGAGAACCCAAACGGACGAAATAGGCGGTAAAGAGTTTTTCCACTCCGGGCGGCGCTGATGAAATTCCGGCGCCGGAGCCGGTGATGTCCGGAAAGGAGCGGTAAGACTTGAGTTTCGTTAACTATAATCAATTTGGCAAGTCGAGCAAAAAGCGGGTTTTGACTTTTGACGGAATTCGAACCAGACTGTTCCCCTTGAATGCAGCGATTACACTCATACTGGAGAATGGAGTACGTCGAGGCGCCGCGATTCCCGGAGGACGCCCACCCGTTCCGCGATCTGCCCGAGTCGGAGAACGACGAGGGCAACTACCTGCTGCATCGCGGTAAACGCTCCTACCTGATTTTGAACCGCTACCCTTACAACGCGGGCCACCTCCTGGCCATTCCCTTCCGGGAGGTCTCCGACCTGAGCGAGCTCGACAACGGCGAGCGCGCCGATCTCATGGACATGATTGTCCTGGGAAAGGAGATCCTCGCCCGGGCGATCCGGCCGGACGGTTTCAACATCGGGTTCAACCTGGGCAAAGCCGCCGGGGCGGGATTGCCCGGCCACCTGCACTGCCACATCGTCCCGCGTTGGGAGGGCGACACAAATTTTATGCCCGTCCTGGGCGACACGCGGGTACTTCCGGCCTCGCTGCACGCCATGTGGAAGCGGCTGCGCGCCTGTTGCCCCGACGGAGCACGAGAGGAGAATTGAGAAGCCTCGCCGCTTTCTCTATGACGACCAGGACCCTCCATTTCGATAATCCCCGGACCCTTGACCAGCTTTATTGCAGCCGGGACGACAATCTGCACCTCGTGGAAAAGGAACTCGGCGTCAAAGTGGTGGCCCGCGACGGATGGCTGCAGGTCGAAGGCGACGAACCCGACGTCGGGCGCGCGGAGACGTTTTTTTCCCTCCTGGAGGACGGGCGCCGACAGGGGATGAAAATCCGCAGTTCCGATTTCACCCACATCCTGCAGGGTGTCGCCCGCGGGGAAAAAGCGGACTTCGAGGAAATGCTGCGCAACCCGTTCGTGGTCGAGCTCAACCGCAAGACCATCGTTCCCAAAACCCTGGGCCAAAAGCGCTACCTCCAAAACATCCAGGAGGCCGACGTCGTATTCGGGGTCGGCCCCGCCGGCACCGGCAAGACCTACCTGGCCATGGCCATGGCGGTTTCCGCCCTCCTCAAGAACGAAATCAAAAAAATCATCCTGTCACGCCCGGCGGTGGAAGCCGGGGAAGCCCTCGGATTCCTGCCGGGCGATCTCCGGGAGAAAATCCTCCCCTACCTTCGGCCCGTTTACGACGCACTTTACGACATGATTCCCCGGGAGGACGTCGCCCGCATGATCGACAAGGGGATCATCGAAATCGCCCCCCTCGCCTACATGCGCGGCCGCACCCTCTCGGATTCCTTCATCATCCTGGACGAAGCCCAGAACACCACATCCGAACAAATGCTGATGTTTCTCACCCGCCTAGGCGACAACAGCAAGATGGTGATCACCGGCGACATCACCCAAATCGATCTTCCGCGCCGGCAGAACTCCGGTCTGGTCGAGGCGCGTCGCATTCTCGAGGGTGTCCCGGAAATCCGCGTTTTCCATTTCTCTTCCTCCGACGTCGTCCGACACCCGCTGGTGCTTCGCATCATCGAGGCCTATGAGGAAAAGAAGGATGCGTCGGCGGGAGGAAAAAAAAGGGGGTAAAGCATGGCCAGGAAACCCATCAAGCCGGCCGCGACGGAAGCATCGCGGCGCAAGCGCAAAACCGACCAGAGCTCCACCGTGGTCCGGTTCCTCGAGACCAGCCGGGCCGTCACCCTGGCTATTTTCCTGCTCACGGCCGCGGGCATCGGCATTCTGAGCCTCATCGGCCTGCACCCTTCGGGCACCCAGGTCATCCCGCACCAGGTTTCGCCGGTTCGTGTCACCGCAACCGTCCCCTTTGCCTACGAAAGCGAGGTGCGCACGGAACGCGAGCGCCAGCGGCAAATCAACCTCGTGGGCCCCGCCTACTCCATTCGCGCCCAGCGATTCGAGAGTTTCGCCGAACACGCCCGCAACCTGCTGGCGGAAATCGAGCGTCTGGCTGAAACGACGGCGGGCATGGATGAGGATTCCCAGGTTTCGGTCGTCCGAAGCTTCGTCGAAAACTACGAGGAACGCTCCCGTCACACCATCAGCTCCGAGGACGTTCTCTCGCTGCTCAACCATGCCGACAGCGAACAGCGCGCAGCCCTGTTCCACGATGCGCTCAACCAACTCGAAAGCATTCACCGCCAGGGTATCTACGCCCCCGATACATTCCCCACCCGCGACACCGGGGACGGCCTGACCCTGTTCACCCTGTACGGACCCGACGAATCCCGCCTGGCTGATCGGAACATACGCAGCGAAGCGGAGGCCCGCCAGGTGCTGCGCGACCGGCTGGAGGCGCTGGAGGCGCCAGACGCGATCATCCTCGCGCTCCGCCGAATATTCCGCGACGGCATCGCTCCCAACTTCGAATACGACGAAGCCATGACGGAAGAGCGCAAGGCGCGCGTGGCCCGGGAGACCGCGCCCGTCGTGGTCGAGGTCGAGGAGGGCGATACCATCATCCGTCCCGGCGCCACCGTCAGGCCCGAGCAGTACGAGATGTACAACGCCTACCGGGAGCACCTCGCCGAGCGGGGCGAACAGCCGTTCGACGTCCCCGAGCAAATCGTCCACCGGCTGCTCCTGGTACTCGGAATCCTCCTCTCGGCCGTGGTCTATATTCGCATCGAGGATCGCGAATCGCTCAAAAGCAACAGCCGCCTGGCGCTACTCGGGCTGCTCGCGGCCATCAACCTGAGCCTGGTCTGGTCGGTCATCCACCTGTCCAACGCCCCGCCCATCGCCGGAAACACATCCTGGCTCCCGGTCATTCCCTACCTGACTCCGGCCGCATTTTCGCCCCTGATCGTCGCCATGCTCATCGGTCAGCGGCCGGCCATATTCATGGCGCTGATCATCAGTTTCTTTACCGCTATCATGTTCGGCTATAAGGTCGAGATGTTTGTCATAGCCTTTCTTTCCTCGCTGGTGGGGATCTACTACTGCCAGGACATTCGGTTTCGTGGCAAGCTGGTAAAGGCGGCCTCCATGACCGGCGTTACCGTGGCGGTGGCCACGCTTCTTCTCGGCGCTGCCAGCATGCTCGACATCATGATCATCGGCCGGCAGATGATCGCGGGCCTTGTCGTCGGCGCGCTGACCGGCATCGTTGTGGTCGGCATTCTCCCCATCCTCGAGACGCTCTTCCGCCGCATAACCGATATCACGCTTCTCGAACTAACCGACTCGAACCATCCCTTGCTCAGGCGCATGCAGATCGAGGCGCCGGGCAGCTACCACCACAGCCTTGTGGTCGCCAACCTCTCGGAGAACGCCGCCGGCGAGATCGAAGCCAATCCGCTCAAATGCCGGGTCTGCTCCCTCTTCCACGACGTCGGGAAGCTGGTCAAGCCGGAATACTTCACGGAGAACCAGCGCGACGGCTTCAACCCGCACATCGAGCGCAATCCCTCGTTCAGCGCCCTCATCATCAAGAGCCACGTCAAGGAGGGCGTCGATCTCGCCGTCAAGTACAAGCTTCCGCGCGTGATCATCGACGTCATCCGCCAGCACCACGGCACCACCCTGATCGAGTATTTCTTTTATCAGGCCAAGAAACAGGAGAAGAAGGAATCGATCCCGCCGTTTCCCGGGGCCGGGTCCATCGAGCTGGACAAGGTCAGTGAAAGCACCTACCGCTACGACGGCCCGAGGCCGCAGTTCAAGGAGAGCGCGATCATCTTCTTCGCCGACGCCGTGGAAGCGGCCAGCCGCAGCCTGAAAAAGGTCAACCAGCAGAATCTTGAGGATCTGATCGAAAAGATTGTCCGCGGCCGGATCGAAGACGGACAGCTCGATGAGTGCCCGCTCACCCTGGACGAAATCGCCCGGATAAAGAAGAGTTTCTGTTTTACCCTCCTCAACATGCTCCACTCGCGCGTCGAGTACCCCTCCGACGACGCCAAACCCAAAAGCGAGGCACCCACGGCCCAACCCGCAAAGCATGAAGCAGGCGAAGAGAAAAGCGCGGAACGTACCGATTCAGAATCAGTGGAGGAGCCTAAGATTCGCCCCCGATGAGGTCCGGCGGGCCATACGGGCGCTCGACGACTGCGGCCTTTTTACGTGTCCCCGGGGCGAGCTTTCCCTGGTTTTCATGGACGACGACGCCATTGCCCGCGTACACGCGGAGTTCTTCGACGACCCCTCCCCGACCGACGTCATCACCTTCGAGGGGGATCCGGCGATGGACTTCGCCGGGGAGATCTGCGTATCGGTGGAACACGCCCTCCGGTACGCGTCCGCACACGGCACCGGCTTCCCGCACGAACTCACCCTCTACCTGGTTCACGGCTATCTCCACCTGTCCGGGTACGACGATATCGACCCGTCCGACCGCCGCCGCATGCGGGCCGCGGAAAAGAAAGCGCTTCTCGCCCTGGAAAAGTCGGGGAATCTTCCTGAATTCCGTGTCGTAACCTGACCATGAAAAAAAAACCGTCCGCCATCCTGACATCGCTGCGAAACGCGTTTCTCGCCGGAATCGTGCTCCTCACGCCGCTGGCGGTCACCATCTACGTCATCAACATCCTGGTCTCCAATATCGGCGGCCAGTTCCGGGACTATTTCTTTTTCTACATTCCGGAGGAGCTTTTGCAGCGCCGCGGCCTGGTCCCCCTCTGGAACATCGCCGCGACCCTCAAGGTCGTCATTCTGGTCACGCTCCTGGGGTACTTCTCCCGCTACCTGATCGCCAAGTATTTCGTCAACCTGTCGGAGAAGGTCATCACCTCGTTCCCCTTCGTCAAAACCGTCTACAACTCGGTCAAACAGATTGTTCAAACCTTCAGTATGCAGCAGAAGGCCATCTTCCAAAAGGTGGTCATGCTGGAATACCCGCGCAAGGGAACGTGGGCCATCGGCTTTCTCACCAGTCACACCAAAGGCGAAAGCCAGGCCAAAACGGCCAAGGACCTCTGCAATGTTTTTGTGCCGACCACCCCCAATCCCACCAGCGGTTTCCTGCT
>PXDC01000357.1 GCA_003565135.1 Verrucomicrobiota bacterium | reverse complement strand
TGAACAGGACCACGCCATCCCGGTGAACCGCCAACCCCCGCGGCCATTCGATGTCGTCCATAAACACCGTGCGCCGGTCCATGCGGCCATCCCCGCTGGTGTCCTCGAGGATCACCACCCTGCTGCCGGGCGCGGTTTCCTCCTCCAGATCCTCGAAAAAATCCCGCAACGGCCAATTATACGCGGGCCATTCGAGCACCCAGATCCTTCCGCGCTCGTCAAAGGCCATGGCAATGGGATCCTTCACAAGCGGCTCTGCCGCCACCACTTCCACCCGAAATCCGTCCGGAAGCTCCCAGAGCGCTACAGACTCCTCCGGCGAGCGCACCGGCGAGGGGGAGATTTCCCAATGGTCAGGCGGTTCGGAGACGTCGATCGGAGTCGGATCGAACAACCGCGGCTGTTCCGCATCCAATGGAAACGGGCTTCCCAGGGCGAGACAGGCGCCTGCGGCGGCCACTTTTACGGGATAGTAACTCGCATTCATAAAATCGGAGGGATTAACCTAACGAAGGACCCGCACTTGACGTCGCCTTGGCGGGCGGTCTTTACGAAAACATTGACCAATCCAAGACGTGTGACAATCTTTCGTTTAAGACTCCCCATGAAGACTATCCGGCTCATCCTCCCTCTGCTGGTCATCGCCCTCAACCCGGAGCTTTCGCGCGCCAGCTCGGAAGCAACCGAAAACGGGCGACCGAACATCATCTTCATCTTCACCGACGACCATGCGGTGCAATCGATCGGTGCCTACGGCTCCACGATCAACGAAACGCCCCACATTGATCGGCTGGCGGAGGAGGGAGCGGTTTTTCTGAACTCGTTCTGCGGGAACTCGATTTGCCAGCCCTCGCGCGCCACGGTTCTCACCGGCCAACACAGTCATCAGAACGGTGTGCTCCGCAACGGCGATCTCTTCGAGCCTGACCTATTGCCGGTGCAACACCTTTTTCGCAAAGGAAATTACGAGACAGCCCTGATTGGGAAATGGCACCTTCGGCCCGAGCCCACCGGTTTCGATCACTGGGAAATTCTGCCGGGACAGGGCCGATACTACAATCCGGATTTCATTCGCATGGACGGAACCCGCCATCGCGAAACCGGATACTGTACCGATCTCATCACCGAAAAAACGCTCGATTGGCTCGAAAACCGCGAGGACCCGGACCGGCCCTTTTTATTGATGTCCCAGCACAAGGCTCCCCACCGGAATTGGGCACCGGCGCTCCGGCACCTTTCGATGTACCAGGACGAAGACGTTCCCGAACCGGCCACGCTTTTCGATGATTATGCCGGACGGACCGAGCTCTTACAACAAACCGTCATGCGTCTCAGTCACGACATGAACTGGGGCTACGACATGATGCTGCATGGCAAAAAGTTGTTCCCCGAGCGGTTCATCGACAATGTCGGGCATCTCGAGTACGAACGAATGAATGTGGAACAACAGGAAGTATGGGATTCCTACTACGAACCCGAAAACGAATCTTTCATCCGACAGATGAAGGCGGGCGAACTTTCCGAGGACGATGTAACGCGCTGGCAATATCAGCGCTACATCAAAAATTACCTGAGAACGGTCGCCGCGATCGACGACGGCGTCGGTGAGATCCTCGACTACCTGGCGAAGACCGGACAGGATGAGAACACCATTGTCATCTACAGTTCGGATCAGGGCTTTTTCCTCGGCGAGCACGGGTGGCACGACAAACGGTGGATGTTTGAGGAATCGCTGGCCATGCCGTTCCTGATTCGCTGGCCCGGTGTGATCGCTCCGGGAACCCGCTCCGAGGCTTTAATCCAAAACATCGACTATGCGCCGACCTTTCTGGAAATCGCGGGACTTCCCGTTCCCGAAGATATGCAGGGGCGAAGCCTGCTACTGATTTTCCGGGACGGGGGCAACGCTCCCGGCGACTGGCGCGACGCCATCTATTACGAGTATCATGAAAACGATGGCTGGGGAAACGTGCCCGCTCACGACGGCATCCGCACCGACCGCTACAAGCTGCTTTTCTTCCCCCGCACCCGGGAATGGCACCTCTTTGACTTGCGGGAAGATCCGCATGAATTGCGCACGGTCCACGACGATCCCGCTTACGCTGAGATCTTTGCCGGAATGCAAAAGCGGTATCGGGATCTGCGTGCCTATTACGGTGTTAACCCGGCCACGCTTCCGGCCGCCCGTACCGATGAGGAGTGGTGGCGGGAACGCCACGCCGAGACCCGGGAGGCCGCGCGAACCGGGGACGCAGATCTCGTTTTCATCGGCGACTCGATCACCCAACGATGGGAACGCGAGGGAAATGAAGTATGGGAGGAGTTTTACGCCCATCGCAACTCGTTGAATCTCGGATTCGGCGGTGATCGCACCGAACACGTGATTTGGCGCCTCGATCGCGGCGGCTTCCCGCAAGACCCGCCCCGGGCCATCATTTTGAAAATCGGCACCAATAACACCGGCCACCTGATGCAGGATCCCGCCGAGATCGCCCAGGGTGTCCGGCAAATTCTCGGCTG
>PXDC01000401.1 GCA_003565135.1 Verrucomicrobiota bacterium | reverse complement strand
TGTCCTGCTCAGCGGAAGCCACCTTCAACTCCGCGACACCGTTATCGACCAATACGATCCTCCCGACCCCGACACCCGCTACTTCTGGGTCTCCCTGCGCGGCTTTCACCATCTGGTTGAACACTGCACGTTTCGGGGCATGAATCACTCCGGCGTGACCCTCGTCGTCTGGCGGGATGAGGGTTTGCCGGACTTCCACCGAATCCGTCGCAACCACTTCCTCGACCGGCCGCACGGCGGCCACGGATGGGAATCCATGCGGATCGGAACCAGCACCCATTCGTTGACGTATTCCCACACCATTGTGGAGGAAAACCTCTTCGAGCGCTGTCATGGCGAGATAGAAACCATCTCCAACAAGGCCGGAAGGAACGTCTTCCGCGGCAACACATTTCGAGGAAATCGCGGAACGCTCAGCCTGCGGCACGGCAACGAATGCATCGTCGACTCCAATTTCATTCTGGGCGAACACGAAGAAGAATCCGGAGGTATCCGAGTATGCGGCGAAGACCATCTCATCATCAACAATTACATCGAAGCCACCGCCGGCCGCGGCGGCGGCGCGATCGCCCTGCGCTCGGGCAATCCCGACAAAGGTAGAGACCGGGAGAGCGGCCCCTACGCCGCCCGCGACCTGACGCGCTTCCACGCACCCCACGGGACGACGGTCGCCTTCAATACCATCGTCGACGTCGCCGGACCCCATATCCATCTGTCCTACCTTTCCCACCTGGAAGACCGCAATGTCATCGCGCGGGACATCACGCTCGCGAACAACCTTTTCTACGCAGGCGACAATACCCGGGGCACCTTTGTCGCGGGCGATCCGGGACCGGCCCTCCACAGCCGGGGTAACATCGGGTTCGGTCGCGAATCCGGTCCCCTGGCGCCGGACAGCTTCCGATCCGCCGATCCTCGAATGGAGCGGGGTCAGGACGGGCTCTGGCGCCCGCACCCGGAAAGCCCGGTGCGCGGCGCGGCCACCGGTCACTTTCCGCAGGTACTCCTGGACATGGACGGCCAACCGAGAGTATCGCCGCGGGATTCGGCGCTCCGCTGGCCGAACGATGTCGGTGCCGACGAGCATTCGGAAGCGCCGGCCACCAACCGTCCTCTGACGGCGACCGATGTGGGCGCCGGCTGGTTCTCCGCATCCGAAAACTGAATAAATCCGCAGAGCGCTTGAATCGAAGGCCAAACCGATCGATTGTCGGCGTTTGACACGGCCGGGGCACTCCCCCAAACGGCCCCCGTTCCCATCGTGAAACCAGCAGACAAAAAAAGCGTTATTATCGTAGGGGCGGGTATCGCCGGCCTCATGGCGGCACGGGAGTTATCCCTCCGGGGCTGGACACCCATCGTCATGGACAAAGGCCGCGGGGTCGGCGGCCGCATGGCCACCCGGCGTATGGGCGCCGCGCGGGTCGATCATGGCGCCCAGTACTTTACCGCCCGGGATCCCCGTTTCCGCTCCCACCTCGAAGCCTGGTGCGCCCGGGGCGCGGCGCGAATCCGGCAAGACGCGGCCCCGGGGACAATCCCCGCGATCCGTTACATCGGCCTCCCCACCATGACCGGGGTGGCTAAAAACCTGGCGGCGCCGCTAAGCCCGCACCTGAAACGCCGGGCCCTACGGGTCGACTTCGACGGCGACACCTGGACGGTTTCCTGCGAGGAAAATGAATCGTACCGGGCCCGCTGGCTGCTGCTCACCCCTCCCCTGCCGCAGGCGCTGGCCTTGCTCGATGCCAGCGGTGTCCCGCTCCCGACGGCCGACCGGGGTGAGCTCGGGCGCATTACCTACGAAAAATGCCTCGCGGTTATGGCCACCCTGACCGGTCCCAGCCGTCTCCCCGAGCCGGGATGGCTGCGCCTGGAGGATCCGGAACCACTCGCGCTGGTGGCGGACAACCAGCGCAAGGGGGTATCGCCGGTTCCCGCGGTTACCCTGCACAGCGGCCCCGAATTCGCCCACGATCGGTACGATGCGCCGGCGGACGAAAAAATCGCTCCCCTCGTCGCGGCGGCCGAACCCTATATCGGCGCCTCCATCGGGGAGGTCCAGGTTCACGGCTGGCGTTTCGCCAAACCAAAATCGTTATTTGCGTCCGACCACTATTGCCACTCCCCGCTGCAGCTGGCCCTCGCGGGCGACGCGTTCGGCGGCGGTCGCGTCGAAGGCGCCGCGCTCTCCGGAATCGCCGCGGCCGAGGTGATTATTCAGCACTCCCGAGCATCGAGCTGACCGTCCCGGCCAGCTTCTTGACATCGTAGGGTTTCGCCAGAAACGCGGTTTCTCCCTCGCGGCATTCCAACTGATCGATCTCCGGGCTGTATCCGCTGACGTAGATCACCTTCAGGTCCGGGCGTTCCCCGCGCAGGCGTTTGGCCAGATCGAGACCGCTCATCTTTTTCGGCATCACGAGGTCCGTGACCAAGAGGTCGATAAGATCCTTTTGCGAATCCCAAAGATCGAGCGCGTGCGGACCGTTCGCGGCGGGAACGACACGAAACCCCCTCGACTTCAGCACAAACTGCGTCATATCCCGCACCACCTCGTCATCCTCCACCAGGAGAATGGTTTCACCGAGGTTGCGGCCCTCGGTACCGGACGAATCTCCCTTCCGGGGCTCCGCCACGATCTCGGAGATTTCACAGGCTTCGGGCAGAACCGGGAAACAAAGCCGGAAAGCGCTGCCCTTGCCGGGTTCACTCTCGACGTTGATCCAACCGTCATGCTGGCGCACCGCGACGTACGCGGTGGTCAAACCGAGGCCGCTGCCCTTGCCGAAAGACTTGGTGGAAAAGAAAGGCTCAAATATCCGTTCGCGAACCTCGTCCGTCATCCCCATACCGGTATCGACCACTTCGACACAGATGTACTCCCCCGGAGGCATTTCTTTGGGCAGGCCCTCGGCCCGTGAAACCAGCCGTTTCACGAAAGCGGTCAGTTCCAGGTTGCCTCCGTCGGGCATCGCGTCGCGGGCATTGATCGCCAGGTTGACGATCGCCTCCTCGAGGAGGTGACGGTCCCCGCGGACCCAAAGGGCGTCGTCGGCCTCGCGAATCGTCAGATCAACCGCCTCGCCCAGCAGGCGGGAGAGCATGCTTCGAACCCCCCGGAGCAGCGCATTGATCTCCACCGGAGTGGTCTGAAACCCGCGGGGCCGACTGAAATTCAAGAGCCTTTTGGTCAGCGACTCGGCCCGCTGCACCGCCTCCAGGATTTCTTCGGCCGCCTTGTAATCCTCCGATTGCTCCGGGAGGCGCGAGAGAAGGACTTCCGAATACCCGCCCATTATGGTGAGCAGGTTGTTAAAATCGTGCGCCACCCCGCCGGAAAGCTGGCCGAGCATTTCCATTTTTTGCCGCTGGCGCAGGTGTTCGTGGGAATCCCTCAGCAGGCGGTAATAAACGCTGCGCTCCAGCGCCACCGCCAGATCCGCGGCCACCGCCCAGAGGAAGCTCCACACCGGCCGGTGCCCCGGGGCGGCGACATCCCGCATTTCCACGCCCAAAATCCCCAACAACCGGCCGCGATTGACCAGGGGAAAGAACGCGTTGCTGCGGGTGGCCGAGCGCATCGCGCCCGGAAACTCCTCCGCCGGAATCGATTCGACCACCGGGTCCTCGTTACGGTCCAGTTTGTGGAGCACGTCGATTCCGGTCAGATCCATCGTTGTCCCGACCGTAACATCGTCGTTCCAAGCGCCCTGGGCCCCGAACTTCATTCCCGGCGCTTTCAGATTCCGGCGCCAAAGGATCGCGCTCGACGCGCCGCTCCCTTCCCCCGCCAACTTGAGTATGCCGGGGGCGTCACTGCCCCAGACAATGGGCGCCAGCATGCGGTGCTGCAAACGGATCAGGCATTCCAAACGGGCCCGCTGCTCCGCCGGATCGCCATCATGCGTCAAAAGCAGTTTGATCGGATCCTCGTTCCCCGCCATACCTTCCGGTGCCTGATTCACGTAGTTTCGCTGTTGAATGGAGCCCAATAGGAACGCGATATCCCGCGGGATTCAACGTTTTTTATCCCCCCCGGGAGCCTGTCCCGGCTTCCGTTCCCCCCTCCGTTGCCCGGAACACACGGACAGGTACGGTCTGCCCGAGCGATACAGAAAAATTGACTCCGGAAAACCCAATACCCGGCGATTCTTTTTGTTCTGGAAAATTCCGGCGTTTTGGTCCCAAACTACCCCGCAGCATAAGCCTCAATCCCGAACATCACCCATGATTACCGAAAAACCGACACCCGCACTCGTGCTCATCCCGGTGCTCTCGCTCGCCGCCATGGTCGCGTCCAACTCATTGGGAGGCGCCTCTCCCGCCGTCTACCTGGGTCACGATATCGCCGCCGGCGAGATAACGGTCAAGATTCGCGGAGACCACTTCACCACCTTCCATTACGGGACCGAAACCCGGACGCCGTACCTCTGGCCGGTCAACGCCGAAGGCGGCGTGGGGGTCACCCGCAACTACCCCATGGGAACGGATGAACCGGAGAGCTCCGACCACCCGCACCACCGCTCGATCTACCTGACCTACGGCGATGTGAACGGCTACGACCACTGGCACAGCGAAACCATCGCGACCCGGTCCGTGGTCACGGGCGCGGAGGAAAATTATGCCTGGATACGGGCCCATAACGAGTGGTTGAGCCCGGAGGGCGAACCGGTACTGCGGGAGATCCAGGAACTCCGTTTTCACGATACTCCGGCCCCGCGGCGCTACTTCGATGTGATCTCCACGCTGGAAGCCGCACACGGCGATGTGACCTTCGGCGACGACAAGGAGGGATTGATGGCTTTTCGGATACGACCGGAAATTCAAGGCAACCGGGCGGGCCTGCTGACCAACGCCGCCGGCCGGCAGGGCGAATCGAACGTCTACGGCACCCCCTCGCCCTGGATGGACTACTCGGGCGAAATTGAGGGCCACGGCATTCGCGGAATCGCCCTCTTCGATCATCCGGAAAATTTTCGGCACCCGACGTTCTGGCACGTCCGCGATTACGGCCTGGCCGCCGCCAACCCGTTCGGTCGCCATTCGGTCGGCGGGGAAGCGGAGGACGGCAGCCACCGCCTGGCGCAGGGAGAGTCGATGACGTTTGTGTACCGGTTCTACGTGCACTCGGGCGACGTCGAGGAGGCCCGGGTGGCAGAGAAGTACAAGGCGTTCGCCGATACCGGGTTTTCCCGGAAATAGGCGCGTCCTCCGGTTTTCCGAATCAAGCAGCAACAGCAACCCATAATAACACCACAACGTGACTACTCAGAAATCCCGAATCCCGAACCCAGGCGGATTTTCCCGCCGTCACTTCCTCAAAAGCACGGCCGCCCTGGGCGCGCTGGCCCTTGTCACGCCGACTTCCCAGGTCTTCGGAGCCAATAACCGGCTCCGGCTCGCCGCCTGCGGTGTTCGGGGCCGCGGAAACAGCCTCATGCGAAACGCGGCCGGCGAAGACAATGTCGAGATTGCCTGGATCGTCGATCCCGACCGCCGGGTACTCGAGCGGCGGGCGGAGGAAATGAAAGAGCGAACCGGCAGGAAACCCCGGACCACAACCGACATCCGCAAGGCCCTCGACGACCCTTCCGTCGACGGCATTATCGTCGGCACGCCCAATCACTGGCACTCCCTCATGGTCATCTGGGCCGCCCAGGCCGGAAAGCATTGTTATGTGGAAAAACCCGCCAGCCATGATGTCTACGAGGGTCGGGTCGCCCTGGAAGCGGCCAGGAAATACGGCGTGGTGGTGCAACACGGCACCCAGCGCCGGAGCAGCGAAAATATCGCGGGCCTGGTCAAGGCCATCCACTCCGGCAAGTACGGAAAGCTGACGGTTTCGCACGGCTTGGCGTGCAAATCCCGCAGCGGCATCGGCCATGAACCGGTAAGCGCCCCGCCCGAATCCCTCGACTGGAACCTTTGGCGCGGTCACGCGCTCATTCCCCGTTTTCACGGCAATCTTGTTCATTACAACTGGCACTGGTTCTGGGTGACGGGAAACGGCGAACTCAACAACCAGGGAACGCACCAACTCGACCTCGCCTACTGGGCCCTGGACCCGGAAATGCATTCGCAACACCCGGTCAGGGCCACCTCTCTGGGCGGCCGTTTCCAATGGGACGACCAGGGCGAGACCCCCAACACCCAGTTTTCCGTCGCGGAATACCCCAACGGACAGAAAGTCGTCATGAACGTTCGCAACGTCGACTACGAAAATTACCGGCACGAGGTGGAAAACCGTTTTTACTTTGAAGACGGGGGCAAAATCATCGGCAACGAATACATCGATCCGGGCGGGGAGAAACACGCGCTGGAACGCGAGGATGCCGGGATCACCCCGGGGGGACCGATGGGCAGTTTTATCCGTGCCTGCCGGGAGGGCGACCCGGAAATGGCCAACGGCACGATGCTGGAGGGCCATTACTCATCGGCTCTCGGCCACCTGATGAACATTTCCTACCGGCTGGGCCGGAAGGTTCCCTTCAACGAAAAAGCGGGACGCTTCGGGGACGACTCCCGGGTCGCCGAGGAATTCCAAAGCCTGCATGCCATCATGCGCGACGGCGTCGGTCTTCCCGAAGACGAAGCCCGGTACATCGCCGGGCCTTGGCTGGAGTTCGATTCGGATTCGGAACGTTTCGTCGGCGAACACGCGGTCAATGCCAACGTGCTGTTGCGCAACCCCCGGCGCGCGGAGTTCGATATTCCCGAACCGGACAAAGTCTGAGCCCTCAGCATATTCGCGGCAACTGTTCGCCGCTGAGCATATCGACGGGCCGATCCACGCCGATCGCGCTTTCCATGACCACGTTGCCGCGCCCCTTCGCCGCCTCGGACGCCACGCTCCCAATCACGCGGGCGCCCGAGGTGCCGTCGAAGCGGGCGAGAATCTTCACCGCATCCGCCGTCTGCTCCGCGGGGAGGAACGCGATAAAACAGCCTTCGTTGGCCACGTGGAGCGGATCCAATCCGAGGATCTCACAGACACCGCGAACGGTCTCCTCCACCGGTATGAGATTCTCCTCGATGCGACAAACCACGTCCGCGGTGGCCGCGATTTCGACCAGGGCCGTCGCGAGCCCCCCGCGGGTGAGGTCCCGCAGGCAATGGATCTCCAGCCCGGCCTCCAGCAGCGCGAGTACCGGACCGGACAGGGATGCACAATCGCTCCTGATCTCCCCCTCGAACGCGAGCCCCTCGCGCAACGCCATGACCGCAATGCCGTGGCGGGCCAGGTCACCGCTGAGCAGGATGGCGTCACCGGGACGGATGTGGGCCGGACCGGATACACCGTGCTCGATCCTCCCGATACCCGCCGTGTTGATGTAGAGACCGTCCCCCTTGCCGCGATCCACCACCTTGGTGTCACCTGTCACCAATTGAACCCCGGCTTCCGCGGCCGCAACCCGCATGGATTCAACCACGCGGCTCAACGTCTCAAGCGGAAGCCCCTCTTCGAGGATAAAACCGGCACTCAACCAGAGCGGCCGGGCGCCGCACATGGCGAGGTCGTTGACCGTTCCACACACCGCCAGTTTGCCGATATCCCCGCCGGGAAAAAACAAGGGACTGACCACGTGTGAGTCGGTGGTGAACGCGAGCTGCTCGCCTCCGACCGTCAGGAACGCGCCGTCGTGTCGCTCGTCCAGAACCGGATTGGCAAACGCCGGACGAAAGAGGCTCTCTAACAACTCTTGGGAAACCCGTCCGCCACCCCCGTGGGCCATCTGAATGGAGCCGTGCCGGCCGATCGGCGCCGGACAGGCCGGAAGGGGCGTAACCGCGGAATTCCCGTTTTCGTTATCCATCGATTGGCTGCCACTCATCACGTCCCTTTCTCATCAGAATTTTCACGCGCCCCGGCCGAGACCGGATCCCCGTCGCTCCGCCGGTACCGGTAATACGCCGCACAAGCCCCCTCGGAGGAAACCATCGGCGCCCCCAGGGGGCGTTCCGGCGTGCAGCGCGTACCAAAGGCGGGACATTCGAACGGCTTGCGAATCCCCCGAAGCACCAGTCCGCTGATACACGCCTCCGGCTCGCTGCCGGCCGTATCGGCCAAACCGAACCTCCGTTCCGCGTCATACAGCCCGTACGCCTCCCGGAGCCTCAGCCCGCTGTGCGGAATCTCTCCAATTCCCCTCCACTTCCTCGGGCCCACCTCGAATACGGCACGCATGATCTCCACCGCGCGGCGGTTACCCTCGGGCCGCACCGATCGGGAATACTGGTTTTCCACTTCGGCCCGCCCTTCCTCCAGCTGTCGCACACACAGGTAAATTCCCTGGAGAATATCCAGCGGCTCGAATCCGGTCACCACAATGGGCACGCGGTAACGGCGGGCCAAAGGCGGGTATTCCTCCAGGCCCATCACCGTGCAGACGTGACCGGCACCGAGAAATCCCTGCACCCGGTTGTCCGGCGCCGAGAGAATCGCCTCCATGGCCGGAGGCACCAGCACGTGAGAAACCAGCATGGAAAAATTCTTCACCTTCAGGCGCTCCGCCTGGAACACGGCCATGGCATTGGCCGGCGCGGTCGTTTCGAACCCAACGGCAAAAAAAACCACCTCGCTCTCAGGCTCCGCCCGCGCGATCTCAAGCGCGTTCATGGGCGAATACACCACCCTTACCCGGCCGCCGCCGGCCTTCACCGTGAGCAGGTCGGTGCGGGATCCGGGCACCCGCAGCATATCCCCGAACGAACAGAGGATCACCTCCGGCCGGGAGGCGAGTTCCACCGCCTTGTCGATCAGTTCGAGCGGGGTCACACACACCGGACATCCCGGACCGTGGATCAGGGTGATCTCACGCGGCAACAACGCTTCGATACCGAACCGCACAATGGAATGCGTCTGACCCCCGCACACCTCCATGATTTTCCAGGGACGGGTCACCGTGTCCGCTATAGCCCGCGCATAACGGCGGGCCGCCTGTGCGTCGCGATATTCGTCGATGTATTTCATGACGACTCCTCCCGAAGCTCGCTCAATTCATCAATCCGGTCCAGGTATTGAAAAACCTGATTCGCCTCCTCCTCGTCGACCCGGCTCAGGGCGAATCCGACGTGGACCATGACGAAGTCGCCCGGGCGTGCGTCGGGCACATAGGCCAGGTTTATCTCCTTCACGATTCCGCCGAAACTCACCTTCCCCACCACGTCGTAGGGAGGGTTTCCCGAAACCGACAGTATTTTTCCCGGGACTGCAAGACACATGGTTACTCCTCCCAATTCGTTTTAAGAGTCATTTCGTCCGCTTCGGACCGACCAAAACCCGACGCTTCCGGTTCGCCTCCATCCGTCGGGCAACATTCCCCGAGCGCGTTCATCGCCGCGGCAATCTGGCCCACCGCCAGCCCCCCGTCGTTGGGCGGCACCTCGCGATGCCCCATCACCGCAAAGCCGTTCGCCTCCAGGAGATCCGCAGTGGTTTCAAACAGGATTTTATTCTGGAAACACCCCCCGGTCAGCACCACCGGCCGTTCCGGCCTGAGGCGCGCCACCGCCAGGATCATGGCGGCAAGGGTATTGTGAAACCGTCGGGCGATAGCGGCCCGCCCGGTTCCGTCGCCGAGTTCCGCAAGGATCTCCCGCAGCATGGGCCTCCAATCGACCACATGGGTCGGGACGGCTTGGACGTCGCCCCCCGGCTCACCGGGGACCAGGGAAAACCCGTAAACGCCCGTCTCGTCCGACTCCGCGGCGAGAAACTCGAGTTTCATGGCGGCCTGCCCTTCGAAGGAAACGATTTCCCCCAGGCCGAGCAAAGCCGCGACGCCGTCGAACAAGCGCCCGGCGCTGCTGGTGACCGGCGCGTTCACACCCCGCGCCAGCATGCGGGCCAACACCGCCCGCTCGCCAGTCGTCCCCTCTCGCATGGCCGCCACCTCGCGACGATGAACGGTCGATTCACCAAACAGCTCCCAAAGCAGGCCGAAAGCCGTGCGCGAGGGATGCCGAATGGCGGCCTCGCCCCCGGGCAAACGAAAGGGCCGGAGACAAGCCAGGCGCCGGAAACCGGGTCGCCCCGGCTCCACTTCCAGCCATTCCCCGCCCCACACCGTCCGGTCGGTACCGTAACCGGTGCCGTCCCAGGCCACACCCAGCACCGGTTCCTCCGACGGGTGTTCCGCCAGGCAGGCCATGACATGGGCGTGGTGATGCTGAACGCGTATGACCGGAAGCCCCTGGCGCGACGCCCATACACTGGAAGGATAATCCGGGTGCAGATCGCAAACCACCGTCCCGGGACGGGAACGGTAGAGTTGCGTGAGCATACCAATGGAATTTTCGAACGCCTCGTTCGCCGCCGTGGTGGAAAGATCGCCGATGTGCTGCCCGGGAAACACCCGCCCGTTCGCCGCCACCGCGACCGCGTTCTTCATGTGGGCCCCGACCGCCAGGAGCGGCGCCCGACCCGTCCGGCCCGGAACCGGACCCGGCGCATAACCCCGGGCACGACGCAGGACCACCGGAGACCCCCGCATAAAGCGCACGATGGAATCGTCGACCGGCCGGGCGATGGGCCGATCGTGCACCAGAAATCCATCCGCGATTCCGCTCAAACGTTTCAACGCCTCCCCTTCGTCAATACAGATAGGTTCGTCCGACCGGTTCCCGCTGGTGGCGACCAGGAATCCCTGCCACGCCTCCATGAGCAGGTGATGCAGCGGAGCGTAGGGCAGCATGATCCCCAGCAACGGATTCTCCGGCGCCACGCGGGAACTGACGTCTCCACAACACACCGAACGGCGCGGAACCAGCACAATCGGCGCCCGCGGCGAGGCCAGCAATATCGCCTCCTCGCGGGTGATGCGACACAACCGCCGCGCCGCCCCCGGATAGGGCGCCATGAGCGCAAAGGGTTTCTCCTCGCGCTGTTTCCGGTAGCGCAGGGTCCCGACCGCCTCGTCGCTCGCGGCATCACACATAAGGTGAAAGCCGCCGATCCCCTTGACCGCGATGATGGCCCCTTCGCGCAGCCGGCCGAGCGCGCGCAGGAGGGCTTCCTCTCCCGCGGCCAACGGCCGTCCGCGGGCATCCCAATAGCTCAACCGCGGCCCGCATACCGGGCAGGCCACCGGCTGGGCATGAAAGCGGCGGTCGGCCGGATCCCCGTACTCGGCGGCGCAGGCCGGGCACATGGGAAACCCGCGCATGGTGGTGCCCGGGCGATCGTAGGGAATGGATTCGGTTATCGAATAACGCGGCCCGCAGTTGGTGCAGTTGATAAACGGGTAACGATAACGGCGGTCGGCTGGATCGTTCATCTCGCGGAGGCAGTCCGGGCAAACGGCCAGGTCCGGGGAAACCAAAGTCCCGACCAATTCCGATTCCCGGCTTTCGAGGATGGTGAACGATTCCCCCTC
>PXDC01000374.1 GCA_003565135.1 Verrucomicrobiota bacterium | reverse complement strand
TCTCCAAAATCATCGACCGGGGGTTGGCCAAGGACGGTCGCCTGGGACGGTTCCGGGTCGTTGTCCCGGACCAGCCGGGTTCCCTCACCGCCGTCACCCAGCGTATCGCCGAAGGCGGCGGCAACATCCTCGACATCTTCCACACCCGTGCCCTGGCCGATACCCAGGTGGGCGAAGTGGCCATCGACGTGGTGGTGGAGACCCGGGGACGCGAGCACCTCGAGGGCCTGATGGATCTCCTGACGCAAGCCGGCATCCGGCTCGAACCCAAGTGAGTTTATGGATACCACCCTGTTGCAAGACCAGCTCGGCGAGCTCGTCGCCATTCCCAGTGTCAATTCCGGATTCGGGGGCGTGGGCGAGGATGCTATCGTCAAGCATGTATCGAAGTTCCTAAGACAACGCGGTCTCGACGTGGAGGTGCAGGAGGTCGGCCCCGGTCTGCGCAACGTGATCGCCCGGATCGAACCGGAGGGCCGCGGCGGGGAGCCGGCGGTTTTGCTGGAAAGCCACATGGATACCGTGGCGGCGGCCGACTGGGCGAAGGGAGATCCGTTTATCCCGAGGATCGAGGGCGGACGGCTTTACGGCCGCGGCGCTTGTGACACCAAGGCGTCCCTGGCCGTCATGCTGGGGGTGGTGGATTATTTCGTCGCGCGGCCCGGTGCGTTGAGAACGCCGCTGGTTTTCGCCGCCACCGCGGACGAAGAGGTGGGCCAGAGCGGGGCGTTCAAATTGATGGAATCCGCGGGGGCGCTCGCCGGGGCGATTACCGGCGAGCCCACGCTTTGCCAAATCGTGCATGCCCACAAGGGGTTTTTCCGCTGCCGCCTGATGGTGCGGGGAGTCGCCGCCCACAGCGCCTTTCCCGAAAAAGGGGACAACGCCATCCTGCGCATGGGGCGGGTGTTGACCCGCATCGCCTCGTACGAAGAGGAGCTCAAAGGGCGGCCGGCCCACCCGGCCCTGGGGGCTCCCACCCTGAGCGTCGGGACCATTCACGGGGGCGAGGCCATCAACGTGGTGCCGGACCGCTGTTCGATCGAAATCGATCGCCGCATGCTCCCGGAGGAAACGGAGGAAACGGTGCGGGCGGAGATCGAGGCCTTGATCGAACCCGAGGGCGGGACGGTCGAAGAGGGGGTGGTTCGTCCCGGCCTCAATACCGATCCCGGGAGCGCCTTCGCGGCGGGGCTGGAGACGGCGGTGAAACGTCACTGCGAGGGCCGTTGCGAGTTTCTGGCCGCGCCCTATATGACCAATGCGACCGCCTACGCCGCCGCCGGTGTGCCCGCGCTCGTGTTTGGGCCGGGCGATATCGCCCGGGCGCATACGGATGCTGAATTTGTCGAACTGGCCGAGCTGGACACGGCCTTCGCCATCCTCAAGGATTTTCTCTCCCATGAATAAGATCCTCGGCATCGTTGGTGCACTCACCGTTCCGCTCGCCGTCGCATCGGTTGGCGCCCGGGCGGAAACCGCGAACCCGAATCCGGAACCTTTTGCCGAACCGGTTGCGCTCTACCTGACGTGGCAGCAGGATCCCACCACGACAATGACCATTCACTGGGTCTCGGAAGAAGACGCGGACGAGACCTGGGTGGATTACCGACTTTGGAACGAAGAGGAGGCGGCGGGGCGATCGTGGGAATCGGCCACGGGTTCCAGCGAGCCCATGGCCCGGTTTACCGGCCTGCCCGTTCACACGGTGGAATTGACCGGCCTGGAACCGGGCTCGACCTACCAGTTCCGCGTCCCCAACGGGCCGCGCACCTTCCGGTTCCGCACCCTGCCGGAAGACCTGTCCGATCCCGTTCGGTTTGCGGTTGGCGGCGACACCATGCACCGGCAGATCTGGATGGAACGGGTCAATCGGGTCGCCATGCAATACGATCCCGAATTCATGGTGTGGGGGGGCGACCTGGCCTATGCCGATGGGCGCGAGAATCGCCGCGGGCTGCACCGGTGGTTCGATTGGTTCGACGCGATCAAGAATACGATGATCACGGAGGAGGGCCGGGTGGTTCCGATCGTCGTTACCACGGGCAATCACGAGATGCGGGGTGGGTATTACTTCCGGCACGACGATTTCGAAGCCACGGATGAGTGGCGACGCGGGGTGGCCCCTTACTTTTACAGCATGTTCTCCATGCCGGGACAGCCGGGATACAACGTGCTCGATTTCGGTGACTACCTCAGCCTGGTGTTACTCGATTCCGACCATACCAACCCGGTCGATGGCGAACAGACCGATTGGCTGGAAAAGGTCCTGGGCGAGCGCGAGGACGTCGCCCACGTCTTCCCCGTTTATCACGTGCCGGCTTTTCCCGGAGTCCGCGATTTTGACGGCGAGGTTTCGGTTCGGATCCGTGAACACTGGGTACCCCTCTTCGAGCGCCACGGGGTCCGCGTGGCGTTCGAAAACCACGATCACGCCTACAAACGCACCGTTCCAATCCGCGACAACGAATTCCATGCCAACGGTATCGTTTATATCGGAGATGGCGCCTGGGGTGTCGGC
>PXDC01000306.1 GCA_003565135.1 Verrucomicrobiota bacterium | reverse complement strand
GGCGAAGGTTGGCACGTTAGGCAGCTCAATCACTTTATCGCGCGCGGCCCGTGCCAATAAGAGAGGTGAGGTGAGCCAAGCGAAACTTCCTCTTGCCGATCGTACCGGGAATGCCAAGAGCCGTGCCTCCGAAAATTGGAGGGCGCCTGAAAACGAGTGTTGATCATTGTCCGAGCCAAAAAGCCACGCTGTCTCACTTTGGTTTTCCCCATCCAGCACACGGACTTTCTTCGATTTGCCGTTTCGGCCGTTTTGGTCGAGGAGTTGATAATTCCATGAGTCCGCGAACGTTCCCTTCAATGAGCTTCCCGGAATCACCGGAAACCCGGTATGGCGTTCCCGCTGAACGGGCTGATCTATGGCGCCTACCGAGGAGCCAGCGCCGACGTGGAGGGGCGTGCGCGTGAAGATGTGGAGTGGATGTGTTTTCATAGGATTCTCGTTGAGTGTGTCGGTTGGAAAGGGAGTTATTTTTTGTGATACGGGTGCCAGTTTGAGCAGACGCCAAGGCCGAAGCCTTTTTCTCCGAAAAGACCTGAACGGCGGTTGGTGATTCCGGTCGCTTTACCTTCACCGTGCCAGTTGAGGACGGAGGCCAGTTTTGCGGCTTCATCCGGGTTGGTGGTTTCAAAATAATAAACGGCGCCGGCCGGGACCGCCAGGTGGGTTGATTTTGCTCCGGCTTGGCTTTCGGCGTCTTCATTGGCCAGTGCCCATCCGGTAATGGTGATGGGTTTGGGGATTAGGGCCGCCACGAGATGCGCTTTAATAGGTTGTCCCGCGCGTTGATTGGGATTTCGCCGGCGCAGCCGTTCCAGCTTCTTTCCACCGGGTCCGTCGAGCAGGCGTACTTCGCCGGATTGAGGGTCGATCCAGTTGGGCAGCCAGCCGCCCGAGTGACGATCCTCCACCGCCGGGAAGACGGCCGGGGAAAGCAGGGTCCATTTTACTCGACAGGGCGTGTTGTCGTCCCCGCTGGAGTTGTTGCGGAATAGGGTTTGCCCGCGCGGAAGCGGGTTTTCCCCGGAATCGCCCTTGACCGACGTGCAGTTGCGTTGTTGTCCTCCCACCACAATCCGTCCGGGCTCCATAAGGCGATCAATCAGGTCCACCGGTTGTTCCGATTTTCCTTTGTCTTCGCCTTGGGCGAGGATGCCGAGTCCGTATCCGTCGCGCAGGCGCAGGTACTGTGCCGAGTAGAATCCGACTCCGTTCTGGGTTCCGGTTTTGGGATCGATGCCAATACCGATGTAGTGCTCGCTATCGGAAAATTCCTCGTCGGCCAGCGAGGAGCCGGGAACCGAATCGGTTGACCACGGCTCGGGAAGGTATCCCTCGTAAGCCGATTTATCCAACCAGTGTTTCGTCGGGGCGTTTTTGGAGGGGGGACGTGAGGAAACGACCGGGTATTTCAGCGGCGTAGGGAGGCTGCCCATGGCTTCTCCCGGAGATGGCGATGGAAATAAGGTGGCCACCGGTTGTTCCTCGCCGACCGCGTCGGCCGGCCGGGGAAAATACCAATTACCTTCCGGATCGACCGGAAACGGACCGGCGGTTTGCAGTGATCCGAAGTGGCGGGTGCGGTCGTCGGACGAAGTCTTACCGGAACGGCCCGGGCGGTGCGAGTGGACTTCGTCTCGAATTCCGGCGCGGTGCAGGGCCGCGTGCAGGGCGGCGTTAATGACCGTTGGCATGGGCCAGGCCGCTCCGTGACCCGACAGAGAGCCGCCGATGGGGCGGCCATCGCGGAAGAAAAGAACGTCGGTGGGATGGAGAATAATCGGTGTCATGACTTGATGCGATGGGTGAAGGCCACGGTTTGGCAGAGTTTGATGACGGAATCGATTTGTCGCCGCGGGATCTTTGGCCCGGAATAGTTCTGTTGGGACATGTGTTGGGCCAAGCTATCCAAATAGTGGTCAAGCGATCCGGGTTTCCCGTTTTCACCGAGCAAATCCAGTGAGAGTTAGCGGGCTTGCCCTTTGTTGGCGGCCTGGCGTTCGATGGCTTCGGCGAAGTCGCGGCGCAGGATCTCCTTGACGGGAAAGTCAGGGAGATCTTCAGCGCCGAAGGTGTCGGCTTCCGGCCTGCCTCCGATATAGGGAAGCAGGAGTTCGCAGACTTTGTGGGGAAAGCGGTTGCTGACAGCTTTTTCGGCGAGGGCGCGCCGAATCCGGCGGTAGCAGTCGATGCCTCCGTTTTCCCATCGAGCGCCCCAGTGAACCGTTTCGCCGCTGCGCTTGAGGAGGGTTACCGCAAGAGCGCTTCGGCCCAGATCACCCTTGGCCCGTTTTTCCGCGTCCCTGGCCGCTTGGATTACGTCCTGAAGGGGCGCTTTGCAATGGGCGATGGCGATGCCGGCGGACGCGTCGGCGGCGGGACCCGGAGTGAGGATGGGTATCGGTCGACCCTGCTGGTCCGTTCCCCTTTTCAGGCCGCCGTTGTCCTGGCGGGCTTCGCCGGTTCTTACCAAAAATCCGGGGAGAGGTTGGTCGCCGGCGGCATAAGCCTGGAACAAGGTGGTTC
>PXDC01000323.1 GCA_003565135.1 Verrucomicrobiota bacterium | reverse complement strand
GCTGGCCTGGGATGAGCGGGCGGACGAGGGAACGCGGGCGGTTTATGCGGCATGGACCGGTGGGTTGGAGGAGGATTGGGACCCGCCGCAGCGCCTGTCCGAAGCCGGGAAATCCGCCACGCACCCGCGGATCGTCGCCGTCGGCGGCACCGCCCTGGTGTTCTGGACAAGTGAAGACGAAGAGGGGACAACCCGGCTGTTCTGGCGGCGCCTCGAGCCCCGGGGATAGGTTCTAGGGGTTGCGTTTCACGGATTTTGTTCCACACTGGTCCGAAATGTCAAAAGACTGGCTCAAAGGCGTTGCCGACTATTATGATGTCGTTGTTATCGGGAGCGGCCTCGGGGGATTGACCGGGGCCAATTGCCTGGCAAAAGCGGGTCACTCCGTGCTGTTGTTGGAGCATCATTACCAGCTCGGCGGGCTGGCCACCTGGTTCCGGCGAAAAGGCGGGCACATCTTCGATATCTCGCTCCACGGTTTCCCCATCGGCATGATCAAGTCCTGCCGGAAGTACTGGAGCCGGGAAATCGCCGATTCGATCGTACAGTTGAAAGACGTTCGTTTTATCAACCCGCAGTTCAATGTGTGGACCACGTTCGATCGCGACGATTTTACCCGCATCCTGATCGACGATTTCGGGATTGCCGCGGAGACGGTGGAGCGTTTCTTCCGGACCCTGCGGGAGATGAATTTCTACGACGACGACCAGCGGACCACGGGCGAGTTGTTCGAGGAGTTCTTTCCGGGACGGGACGATGTCAAACGGCTCCTGATGGAACCGATCGCCTACGCCAATGGTTCCACCCTCGACGATCCGGCCATTACCTACGGCATCGTGTTTTCCAATTTCATGAGCAAGGGCGTCTACACCTTCCAGGGGGGGACCGACGACCTGATCAAAAAGATGGTCTCCGTGCTGCGGGGCAACGGCGTCGACCTCCGGCGCAACGCCCTGGTGGAAAAACTGCTCGTGGAGGACGGGCCGGAGGGCCGTCGCGTGGCCGGTGTGGTGGCTAACGGCCGGGAGATCCGCTGCGGCGCGGTCCTGTCCAACGCCAACCTCAAGAACACCGTGCTCAAATTGGGCGGCGAGGAACATTTTGAGCCCGGCTTCGTGGACGAGGTTCGCAAGGTGCGTTTGAACAGCAGTTCTTCGCAGGTTTACATGGGGATCAAGAAAGGGGAGAGCATTCCCCACATCGGGGACCTGGTGTTCACCTCGGATTCGCCCGTCTTTTCCAGCGACGAATTGGTGCGGCGGGACACGCGCAGCCGCACGTTTTCCGTTTATTATCCCGAAGTCCGCCCGGGCAGCGACCGCTACACGATCGTCGCCTCGCTGAACGCGCGTTACGAGGACTGGGCCGACCTGTCCGACGGGGAGTACGAGGCGGAGAAAAACCGGATGATCGAGGAATCACTCGAGGCGCTCGAAACCTATATCCCGGACATCCGCCGGAAGGTCGATCACCTGGAAGCGGCTACGCCGCGCACCATTCAGCATTATACCCGTCACATGGCCGGAACCTCGTTCGGGACCAAATTCGAGGGTCTGAAATGCTCCATGGACCTGCCGGACAAACTGCCGGGCCTCTACCATGCCGGCTCGGTGGGGATCATCATGTCCGGCTGGCTCGGCACGATCAATTACGGCGTGATTGTCGCCAACAAACTCGACAAATACCTTCACTCGCAGAAGCGGGACGCCGGCGCCCGCAAGGATTCACAGCCGGCATTGGCCACGTCCTGAATGCTCAGTATGAACCAGGAAGTTTACCGCACGATACCACACCGTCCCCCGTTCCTTTTTGTCGATGAGATTGTCGACCGGGACGCGGCATCCATCACCACCCGCCGCACCCTTCGCGCGGATGAAGCGCATTTCGAGGGACACTATCCCGGGAATCCGATTATGCCGGGAGTGCTGCTTTGCGAAGCGGTCTTCCAGACCGGCGCCATCCTTCTGGCCGGGCGAACCGACGGCGAAATCGGGAATCTGACACCTGTCCTGACCCGTATCCGGGACGCCCGCTTCAAGAATATCGCCCGGCCGGGGGACGAACTCACCATCCGGGCCGCGATCACCGAAACCCAGGGCCGCTTCAGCTTTCTGCGCGGTTCCATCGTGTCGGGCGAGAAGAAAATCATGACGGTGGACTTCGGACTCGCCCTGATCGACGAAAACCGGGCCGCTTCATGAGTTTTCTCAACCTGGAAAACAAGACGATCCTGGTCTTCGGGGTCGCCAATCGCAAGAGTGTCGCCTGGTTTGTGGCCAAGACCCTGCGGGAACAGGGGGCGCGGGTGCTTTACAGCGTGCGTTCGCCCGCTCGAAAGGAACAGTTGGGCAAGCTGCTCGGCGACGCTCCCGTCTACGTCTGCGATGTGGAGCGCGAGGGCGAAATCGACGAGCTGGCACGACAGGTTGGCCGGGATCACGGAACGCTGCACGGGATCGTTCATTCGATCGCCTTTGCCAATTACAGTGAGGGTTTCAAACCGTTTCACGAAACCCGGCGCGAGGATTTCCTGCAGGCAACGGCGGTTTCGTGCTTTTCCCTGGTGGAAATCGCCCGGGCCTTCAAACCGTGCCTCGATCACAAAGCGTCGGTGGTCGCGATCAGCATTTCCTCTCACCTGGTCACCGCGGCCAATTACGGGTACATGTCGCCCATCAAATCGGCCCTCGACGGCACGGTGCGGAACCTGGCCAAGTCGTTCAGCGAGGACACCGAGATCCGTTTTAACACCGTCAATGCCGGCCTTCTCAAGACGAGCGCCTCGGCCGGCATACCCGGGTATATCGACAGCTACCTTTACGGGGAAAAGATGACCTTTCGGAAACGCGCGCTCGCGACGGACGAAGTGGCCAACGCCGTGGTCTTTCTCTTGAGCGATCGTTCCAGCGGGATGAACGGCACCGGTATGGTGATCGACGCGGGGCTGGGCTGTAATTACTTCGACCAGGAACTGATCGATCTCGCCATGAAGGCGCGGTGAGTATCCGGCGGCTCCGGAACAGGGAATCCGGGTTCCGGCCGGCCGGCCGCCCGTTCCGCGATCCCTTGTTTCGCCGGCACCGCCGCAAACGAAACAGAAGCGACGTTTTGACTTTTTAATGAAGTTTGCACACACAGTCATCGACACCCTGGCTTACGACCTGCCGGCAACCCGGTGGACGTCGGACGAGATCGAGGCCCGGCTGCACCCGCTTTACGAGCGATTGAAACTGCCCGCCGGACGGCTCGAGCTCATGACCGGAATCCGGGAACGCCGTATCTGGGATCCCGGTACGCTCGCTTCGGAGGCCAGCACCCGCGCCGGACGGAAAGCGTTGGATGCTTCCGGAATCAAACCGCGGGATATCGATGTTGTCATCCATTCGGCGGTGTGCCGCGATCGCCTGGAACCGGCGACGGCGGCTTATGTCCACGGCTCGCTTGAGCTCCCCGAGCACACGCAGTTCTTCGATGTGTCCAACGCCTGTCTCGGTTTCCTCAACGCGCTGACCCTGGCCGGGGCCATGATCGACAGCGGACAGATTCGCAGCGCGCTGGTGGTCGCGGGGGAAAACGGACGACCCCTGTTGGAAAACACGATCGACCGGATGCTCGACCCGTCCCTGACGCGCAACGGGATCAAGCCGTATTTCGCCAATCTGACCATAGGCTGCGGCGCGGTGGCCGCGGTCGTGTGTCACGAACGCCTGCGCGCGGCGGGTGCCAGGCTGATCGGCGGAGCGGCCGTCACCGACACCCGGCAGAACCACCTCTGTGAAGGGGGCACCGCGGCGGGCAGCGAGGGACTGGAAATGCAGACCAACAGCGAGGAACTGCTGGTGGCCGGCGTCGCCCTGGCAAAAAAGACATGGATTGAATTCAGGCGGGAAACGGGCTGGGATGCGAATACGCCCGACCGGATTATCTGCCACCAGGTCGGATCGGCCCATCGTCGCAAACTTTTCGAAACCCTCGATCTTCCGCTGGAAAAGGACTTTTCGACCTTCGCCACGCTCGGGAACATCGGTTCGGTGTCGCTGCCGATCACGCTCGCCCGGGCGGTCGAGGAGGGAGAGGTCAACCCGGGCGACCGGGTGGCGCTGCTCGGGATCGGGAGCGGCATCAGCTCCATGATGCTGGCGGTGGAATGGGACGGCGAATCATGACCCCGGAATCCGAACATCAGCGTCACCGCAGCTCAACGCCGGAGCCGGAAGACCCGTTCCCATGGGGTTCGTGGCGCGCCCTTTACCC
Organism: Verrucomicrobiota bacterium; assembly: GCA_003565135.1. Lineage (GTDB taxonomy): Bacteria > Verrucomicrobiota > Verrucomicrobiia > Opitutales > T3Sed10-336 > PXDC01. The sequence continues at coordinate 7,164 of PXDC01000323.1, read as the reverse complement.
GTTCCGGAGCCATTACTTCGAGGTGAACCCCGGCGTCCGGATGCATTACGTCGATGAAGGCGAGGGCGCGCCGGTTCTGATGGTGCACGGAAACCCCACCTGGTCCTTCTACTTTCGCCGCCTCGTTCTCGGGCTGCGCCGCCGCCACCGTTGCGTGGTTCCGGACCACATCGGTTGCGGGCTTTCGGACAAACCCGGAGATTATACCTACCGGCTTCAGCGACACGTGGAAAATCTGGAGAAACTCGTGTCACAGCTCGACCTCCGGGGCATGACGCTTGTCCTGCACGACTGGGGAGGGGCCATCGGCATGGCCATGGCCCGGCGACATGCGGACCGGATCAAGCGCATTGTTATTCTGAATACAGCGGCTTTTCCCTCGCCGCGTATCCCCCGCAGGATCGCCGCCTGCCGCATCCCCCTTTTTGGCGCGGTGGCGATCCGCGGATTCAATCTTTTTTCCCGTGCCGCCCTTCGCATGGCCGTGGCGCATCCCGAACGCATGACTCCGCGCACGGTGCAGGGCTACCTGCATCCTTACAACTCCTGGAGGAACCGCATTGCCGTGCTTCGTTTTGTGCAGGATATACCCATGTCGTCCGACCATCCCAGCTATTCGCTCCTGGCTCAGACCGGTGCGGATCTGACCCGCTTCCGGAATCTGCCGGTATTGATCTGTTGGGGAGGGCGGGATTTCTGCTTCGACGACAGTTTCCTCGAAACGTGGCGCGAAACGTTCCCCGCGGCTGAAGTTCATCGTTTCGCCGATGCCGGACACTACGTTCTCGAGGACGCTCACGAGACCATTCTCCCGATCGTGTCGCGTTTCCTGGAGGGGCGGGCTTCGACGTAGCACCGGTCCGGCGCGAAAAGCATCGGCCGGTCCCCGGGACCGGGTCCGTTCGCGGAACCCTACAGGAGTTCCCGGTAGAGGATTTTTGAGTTGCGGGCGCTGCGCTCGTAGCTTTCCCGGCGTGAGGGCGGCAGTAGGTCCGGCCCGCCTTCACGGAACCCGCAGATCGAGGTGAAAAAACGGTAGCTGCGGGTGGAAAGGGCAAACAGGATCTTTATTCCATTGGCCCTGGCTTCCCGGCAGGCGAATTCGACCAGCCGTTTACCGATTCCGGAACCCTGGTAAAACGGCATGACGTAGAGTGAGGCCAGTTCGGCCCAGCCTTCCTCGGGGTTCTCGGTCAACGCCGCGCAGGCCACCGTGTTTTCGTCGATCTCGAAGACAAAAAAATCGTCGATGTTTTTCTCGATGCTTTGCAGACTGCGGTGAACCAGCTCCTCGCGTTTGACCGCGTTCCGGGTCAGATTCTGAATAGCCCGGGCATCGCGCCGGGTCGCGCGCCGCACTTGCTGGTAATCGTTCCCGTAAATCAAGGTGCCCACGCCTTCGTTGGAAAAGATTTCCTTGAGGAGCCCCTCCGGTAACTGCCCGTTGAGAATATGCACGCGGGCGGTACCGGCCTCGATGGCCCGAATCGCGTGGAGGGCCTTGCTCCGGGGATTCTCCGCGATGCTTTCCGGCCGGGTGTTCAGCACCTCGCGCAATTCCTCCAGCGGTATCTGGCGCTGGAGGTCCTGGCCGATCTCCAGGCCGGACAACGGCGAGAGAAATATGAGCTTGGCCGCTTTCAGGGTCACCGCCAGTTCGGTCGCCAGGTGATCCGAGTTCAGCCGGTACGGACGTCCCTCGCGGTCGAATCCGATGGGCGATATCAGCGGGAGGACCCTTCCCGAAATCAGGTGGTGCAGCATCGACTGATCGATGCGGTCGACCCGGCCGCTGAACAGGTGGTCGCGCCCTTTGATCACACCGGCCGGTGCGGTTCGAACCGCATTGCACAGGGCACACTTCAGGCTCATCTGGGACAAACGGCCGAGGATATCGTGCGCGGTTTGATTGGATGCCTCGACCGCGAGTTCGAGGGTTGCCTCATCCGTGCTTCCCAGGCCGTGTTTATCGCTGATCCCCACGCCCCGGGCGGCGGCGAGTTCGGAAAGCTGGTGGCCGATACCGTGAACGAGGACCACACGGATGGAAAGGCTTCGCAGCACGGCGACATCCATCAGAAGATTCCCGAAATTTTCATCCGCCACAATGCGGCCGTCGACGGCGATGACGAATGTCTGGTCCTGGAAAAGAGGGATGTACTTGAGGATTCCCCGCAAGCCGGTCGGGTTTATGGATGACTCGGAAGTACTCGTGCTCATGAGGCGATTCGATTCCGGGTAGGACGGATGCAACCGATGTCGGCAACCGGCAACGTCGAGGGACGGAACAAGCTCGCGTTCGGCCCGGTTTTCATTCCTGGACGGAAAACTCCCAGCCCCGAAGCCCGTCTTCGGTGTAGAGGTAGACGGTGTAGTCGCCGGAGGGAAGTTGCTCCGGAGGGATCAGGAAACGGGTGCGCGCCTCGGCGTTAACCGCCGGTTTGATTCGTCCGTGGGGCGGGAAAACCAGGATTTCTCCGTCGCGTTTATAAAAACTCAGCGTCTGTGGATAGGTCTTTTCCTCCTTTTCCTCCCAGTGGATTTCGGCCTGAAGCGGTTCGCCCAAAGCGAGTGCGGCGGGGGACTCCACCCCGGCGAGCACGAGGGGAGTGGTGGAATGCTCGCCGATCTCCAGGCCGATGGTCTCCTCCGCATCGAAGGTGAGCAACTCGCGCGCACCGAGCCCGATCTCCTCCCGGGAAGCGCGGAATTCACCAATCACGTAGGCTTCGGGCAGCGGTTCCCACCCCTCGGATCGAAGCAGGTTTCCCAGCACTTCCGCCTGCGCCTCCTCGTAGGGATAAAACATGGGCGTTTCCTTCCGGAAGAAGACCATGATAAAGGTGTAACCGACAACAAAGACGGCGATGGCCAGGAAGACGCGGTACAGGGGCCAGGGTTTTTTCATCGGGACCGGCGTCCCCGGCGATTCTGGAGTTGGTGGTGGGTCCTGCTTCATTTTTGCGCGGTTTTTGGTTTTCAGGGGAATGAGAGCGTCTATAGAAAGGGTCCGCAGCTATTGTCTCTCAGCCCAATCACGCCCGTTACATATCCTGTTCCATGCCGGTCTGGCTCGTCGAAATTTTTGGAAATCAGCAATTGAATCGCGCTTTCTGGGTGATCAACGGAATGGTGGCGCCATTCTGGGTGTTGATGATGCTCTTCCCCTATAACAAATGGATTCGCCGGATTTGTCATCCCTTTTTTGTTCCGGCGCTCCTGAGTCTTTTCTACCTCTACATGATCTACATGCTGGTGACCATCACGGGGGTGCCGCCGCTGGCCGGGCTCGAGGTCCGCGCCATGCGCAAATTTATCGATCACCCGATCGTGTTCCTGGTGATCTGGGCCCATTATATGACCGTCGACCTGTTCCTCGGAATGTCCATTTACCAGCACGCCTCCCGGAGGCGCCTGAGAATTCCCGGAGAACTGCTCCTGTGCTGGCTTTTCGGGCCCGCCGGCCTGTTTGCCTACATGCTCCGCCTGACCTTTCACCCGGGCTCGTTCCGCTCGATCCGGCGGGCGCTCCGGCGTTAACCCGGGCGATGGCCGAGGGGGGAGAAGGTGGGTTGGCCGGGACTCGAACCCGGAACCAATTGCTTAAAAGGCAACTGCTCTACCATTGAGCTACCAACCCAAGATGTTGATTGTTAATGACTTATTTTCTTGCTTGGCCCCTTTCGGCGCTCGGTTTTCCACACCGGAGCGCTGCTATGCGGAAATCGTATCCGAATACCGAAAGCGAGTGTAAGTCTGGCAAAGAACCTCCGTGCACGGCCCGGGCCGTCGCGGAAAAAGAAGACCTTATGACAGGCGGGTCGCGGTTGGCAAAAAAAAAATTTGGCGATCGTTAAAAACCGACCGGCATCCTGCCGCCGGGACTCCGATTGGTGATTGCCAATCGGCTTGAGGTGGGAAAGATTTTCAGGTTCGAGGGGGGAGTGCTTGAACAGCCAAACGACAACGATAATGCACCGCATAACAATGATGGCACTGGCGATGACCGGGTTGGCCGGCACCGCGGGTGCGGGCGACGAGCTTCGCGATTACGTTTCGCGCGATGATGGCGCCTTCTCCTGGGAGATTCGTGAGACGGTGGCGCATGGAGCCGCCGCCGTTCACCTGGTGGAACTGACGTCGCAGAACTGGCGCGGAATCGAGTGGAAACACTGGCTGTCGGTGGTGGTTCCGGACGATCTCCGTCATCCGGACCGCGCCATCCTGGCCGTTGCCGGCGGCCGTAACCGGCCTGATCCCCCGGACGTCACTTCCCGCGAGGCCCGGGTTTTCGCCGGTATCGCGGTCCAAACCGGGGCGCCGGTCGCCATTCTCCAACAGGTCCCCAATCAACCGCTCTACAACGGCCTGACCGAGGACGCGCTTATCGCGCACACCTTCGACCGGTACCTGGAGGAAGGAGACCCGGACTGGCCGCTGCTGCTCCCCATGGTTAAAAGCGCCGTACGAGCGATGGATGCGCTGACCGAATTGGGTGCGGAAAACGGGACCTTTTCGCCGGAAACCTTTGTGGTCATGGGCGCCTCGAAGCGGGGTTGGACATCCTGGCTGACGGCGGCGGTCGATCCGCGGGTTGCGGCGGTGGTTCCCATGGTGATCGACATGCTGAATATCGGTCCCCAGCTCGATCGGCAAAAAAAGAGCTACGGCCGTTACAGTGAGATGATTTCCGATTACGAGGATTACGGCGTCATCGGGCGATTCGGTACCCCGGAAGGGCGCCGGCTGACGTCCCTGGTCGATCCCTACGCCTATCGCGATGCCCTGACCATGCCGAAACTCATCGTCCTGGGAACCAACGATCCCTATTGGACCGTGGATGCGGCAAACCTTTACCTGTACGACCTTCAGGGCGAAACACACCTGCACTACGCGGCCAACGCGGGGCACAGCCTGGATTTATCGATCATTCCCTCCGTTCTGAGCTTTCTGCACCTGGTGCTCGATGATCGCACCCGGCCGGAGATCGACTGGGAGCACGGTTCCGGCCACCGCCTGTCCGTTACGTGGAAGCCGGCGGAGAAAGGCCGGGCCTACCTCTGGGAAGCGACGTCGGGCAGCCGCGACTTTCGCGATTCCCGGTGGCGGTCACGTCCCCTGGAGAGTGAAAACGGCATGGCACGGGTGCACCTTGAACCTCCCGAAACGGGCTGGGCGGCCCGTTATGTCGAGGCCCGCTTTCCGGACGCGGCCGGGGGGCATCCCTTCCATTTGAGCACAACCATATCGGTGCGCTCGTCGGCGGAAAACGGGGATTATTAACCGGTGCGAAATTGATGGCAGCAGGCACCGGCGACCGTCTGTTTCGGTTGGCCATCCGCCGCGGTAGCGGAACCTTCGCCCAACCGGTGCAACAAAAAAAGGAGGCGCCCATGGGGACGCCTCCCTTCCTGGATTCGATTCTGCCCGGGCCCGCCGGGGAGCCCGGGAATGATAAGCTTAGAAGGACCAGTTGACGAACGGAAAGCCGGTGGCCAGATCGCGCGGCAGCCCGGTGAACCAGGCATTGTTCGTCGCGATATTCGCCAGGCCGACCTGCACGCCATGCAGGTTCTTGGTGTAGTTGACAAGGCCCAGCTGCACGCCTTTGACCTCTTCACCCCAGTTTACGAGACCGGACTGAAGCCCGGTGAGGGAGCCCTTGTTGATGTTCACCATTCCCTGCTGCCATCCGACAACGTCGCCGGTGGTGTGAGCGAAGAAGCCGCCCCAGATAACACCGCGGTAGGATTCCGCGTAGGTTCCGATGTAAGACCAGCTGAACCCGCTGCTTTCCCCGACGTGCCCGTTGACAAAACCGAGACTCACGCCGTTGACCTGGTTTTCACCCCAGATGTTGAGGGAGAGTCCGCGCACGGTATCTCCGCGGGGAACGATAGCGATGTCCGGAGTCAGCGCCGCCTGGAAGGGGCGATCGGCGAGTGCCAGGTGAGTGACCAATACAAACGATACAGTAAGAAGGAGTTTTTTCATTTTATTCAAGTGTCTGGTTGTTTGATGACGCGTGTCAGAGAGGGTTTAAACAAATCGAGAGCGAATTGCTTAAGCAGTTGTATGGCAGGAGTATTTCGTTTGTTTGTCAAACCTTATTATGCCGCTTTCTCACGGAATTTCGCGTTCCACCGTGAGCCGGAAAAAACGATGGGATCGCGGTTCGTCGACCGGCAGGCGGACGACGACCCGCTCGAGGTTGCCCTCGGGTTCCGCGGAGACCTCCTCCAGGCCGGCCGCATCCACTTCCCAGCGGTGGAGATCGTTCGACGTTTCCAGGCGGTAGGAAATCCCGGCATCCTCCGGACGGCGGCGGTAGCTCAGGAAAAGGTGTTGACCGTCGGTCTCGGATCTGAGGATGTTCCCCGGTTTCGCCGGTTTCCACGGGTCGAGATCGAGGGCGAATTTGAGGAGATTGGAAATGCCGTCACCGGCGGGAGTCGCGGTGTCGCCGCTGACCGACGGGTCGTCTCTTTGCTCCTGAGTAAAATAGGCCGCCAGCCACGCATCCCGAAGGCGCGGCTGGAGGGTGAGTTCGACCTGGCTGTTTTCACCGGCGCTGTAGCCGGGCCCGTGCCGCAGGGTGACCGTGACGGTGACCGGTTCAGGAATGAATGCGCCGGGATCGAGGACCAACCCCAGCTGCCCCTCGCCCGAACGGGCCGGAATATAAGAAGGCGTGGCGGACGGTGCCGTAAAGGCGTCGGCGCCGGGACCGTCCAGGCGAACGGAGAGGCCGATCCCGGCGTCGTCGGTGCCGCGGCGGAGAACCGGCAGCGAGATCGCATTTTCGACGTTGGGGTTGAGTGCCGGCGGATTGGCCGAATCCTCGAAATTCACCAGCGCGATCAAGCCACCATCGCCGAAATCCGGGTCGATGCGTTCCGCGAGTTGCCGTTCGTAAAGGCTTTCCGGCTTGACCGGCGTGCCGTGGGATTCCCAGTAGCCCTCTTCCGCGTAGTCGGAAAAGTGTCCCGCCCAACGATTGCCGCGAACCCCGATGGCCCAGTTTTGGGCGGTGGGGGGCTTTTGGTTGGCTATTCGGTCCGCCATCGAATTCCAGATTACGTGATTGGCGCCGGCCCAGCCGTGGCCGCTGCCGAAGTTGAGCCGGTTCTGGACGTTGATGTCGCCGTGGGGAATCTCGAGGTT
>PXDC01000386.1 GCA_003565135.1 Verrucomicrobiota bacterium | reverse complement strand
GGATTCTGTTGCGAAAACACTCAGGACAAAAAGCGTGAGAGCTCTTGTGGCGGGTTGCGTTTTTTGGTCGGCTTGCCAGCAGACAACCGACGATACCGAAGGCAGTGACGAGGCGCCGGATGTCGCGGTGGTTACGGTGTCGCAGGAGACAGTGGAGACGCGCCGGGAATGGACCGGTATTGTGCACTCGTTGAGGACGCACGTGGTCACCGCCCGGGAGGGCGGAGAAGTGGCTGAGGTGGCTGTGCGCGACGGTGATTCCGTCACTGCCGATGATCTGCTGGCTCGGATGCGGCAACCTGAATTGGAGGCGCGGGTAACGGTGTTGCGGGAGCGCCGGACACTGCTCGAGGCGGAACTCGCCGGGTGGGAGGAACTGGCGCAAGCGGATGCGGCGGGACCGGCCGAGGTGGAGCAGGCCCGTCTCCGTCTGATGGAAGTTGACGAGTCACTGGACGAAACGGAGGCCCGCTTGCAGGGGGGCGCCTTGCATGCTCCGGTATCCGGGGTGGTCACCCGGGTGATGGCGGTCACGGGAGCGCAGGTGTCGGCCGGAGTGCCCTTGATGGAAATCCGTCGCGACGATGCGTTGGGGATGCGATTGATCGTTCCCGCCCGCGAAAGGCCGTACCTGGATCTTTCGGAACGGCTGCGCCTGGTGGATTCTCGCGAACGGGTTTGGTCGATTGCCCGGGTGCTGTCCATCGACGAACCGGAAGCCCCTAATGGCTTTGTGGCCGTCGAGGTTCGGGTTGACGACGATCATGGGGGATGGCCTATCGAGGGAAAACTGGTTTATTCCGAGGAGCGTGAGGCGTTGGTGGCGCCTTGGACGGCGGTGGCGCGGGATGACGATCGCAACTGGGTGGCACTGGTGTCCGGGGATCCGCCGGTGATCGAGCGCCGGGAAGTCAGGCTCGGTTCCGGCTTGTCGCACGGAGTGGAAGTTGCGGACGGTCTGCAGGCCGGCGATCGCATCATGCGTTTCGAGCCCCGTTCGCAGCCCGAAGGCCGCCGGGTGGTGGCTCAAGGGAGTGATCGTTGAGGATCATGCGGGATTTTCTGGGCAACGTACTTCGATTTCTGGCCGGCCGGCGTTTGGCGGTGGGGGTCGTCGCCGGATTGATCGTGCTGCTGGCGGTCATTGCGTTGTTTCGTATGCCGCTGCAACTTCTGCCGGAGGTTCGGTATCCCCAGGTCCGGGTCATCGGAGACCTGCCCGGGCAGACGTCCGCGGTCATAGAGGAAAGCGTCAACGAACCCCTGGAGCCGGCGCTCGCGGGAACGCCCGGACTGGTGCGCATGGAGAGTCGCTCAGGCGACGGGCGCTCGTACATCGATCTGTTTTTCGAGCCGGGCCACGACATGGAACGGGCCTTGCGTGAGGTAAACCAGGGGGTGCAGCGGGCGCGCGACCGAATTCCGGCCGGTTTCCCGGAGCCGAGGGTCTTTGAGGTGGCTACTTCGGATGAGGCCGCCCTGCACTTCGCTTTCGGGTCGGATCGTTTGACTCCGGCCGAACTGCGGCAGCGCCTGCGTTCGAGTTTACTGCCCCGTCTGCGGGCCATCGATGGCGTGGACATGGTGTTTATGGGCCGCGAGGAGGATCCCGAGCTGGTGGTAGAGCTGGATCCCGCCAGGCAGCGTTCCCTGGGCATCTCCCTGGAACAGGTGGAATTGGCTTTGTTCGAGGCGACGGCTCCTCCGTCCGGAGGAACCCTTCTGACCGGGGATTTCGAGGGTGTGGGGATTCTCGGCCAGTCCGAGTGGGATGAGGATCGTTTGTTGGCGCGAACGTTCCATGCCGGGGACGACCCCCGGGCCACGGTTCCATTGAGCTCCCTGGCCCAGGCCTACCGCGCGCCCTCCGAGACCAGCCTGCGCACTCGACTCGACGGATCGTCCGCGGTCCTGGTGACCGTATATCGTTCTCCCAAAGCTCGCTCGCTGCGAATGGCCGAAGAGGTGCGGGGGACGGTGGACACGGTGATGGAGCGCCGCGGTTTCGAGAACGTGCGGGCGACCCTGCTGTTCGATGACTCCGTCGTCACCTCCGGCGCCGTTCGCAGTGTGATGGTGGCGGCCGCAGTCGGCTCGCTTCTGGCCATGGCCCTGGTTTTTTTCGCCTTGAGACAGGGGCGCCGTGTGGTTCTGGTCGGCGTGGTGGTCCTGGTTGGCCTGGCGTGCGCCGTGCTGGCGTTGGCAGGCGCGGGCATGTCCCTCAATCTGCTGACCTTGGCGGGTTTGTTGATCTCGGTCGGGCTGGGGTTGGATTATGCGATCATTTATTTCGACCGGCTCAACCGGCGGTCGTCCGGGAACGAAGACGAGCCGGTGGAGGCCATGCTCGATGTGGCCACGCCTTTGTTCGGGGCCCTTCTGACCACGGTCGCCGCCGTCTTGCCGTTCCTCCTGGTGGAAGGCCTGGTGGCGCTTCTGTTCCGCCCGTTGATTCTGACCGTGATTTTCAGTTCCCTGTTCGCTTATATAGCCGCTCTGGTGATGCTGCCCGTTTTTTCCCGGCCCGGACAG
>PXDC01000003.1 GCA_003565135.1 Verrucomicrobiota bacterium | reverse complement strand
GTTGGACCCGAGTTGGGCGGCGAGGCGAATGCGCTGCGCCTCGCCCCCGGAAAGGGTGTGGGCGGGCCGGTCGAGGCTGAGGTAATCGAGACCGACCTCGCCGAGAAAACGCAGGCGTTCCTCGATTTGGGCGACGATGTCGCGGGCGATGCGTTGGCCCCGCCGGTCGAGGTCGAGGTTGCGCAGGGCGTCGATCAATTCCCCGGAGCGCAGCCCGAGCAGTTCCGGAAGGGAACGCGAGGACCGGTCCCGGAAGGCGAGCCGGACGGCGCGGCTTGTCCGGTTGAGCCGCTCCCCCGAGCAATCGGGGCAGACCGCGCCATCCTCGATGTTTCCGGGTTCCTCGGTCCCTTCCTCGAAGAGGTCGGCGTAGAGGATCCCGTAGCCGCGGCAGGTCGGGCACCATCCCCGGGCGGAGTTGAAGGAGAAGTGTTTGGGGTCGAGATCGGGAAAGGATTCGCCCGTTTCGGGATCGGTGCGCGAGGTGGAAAGCCAGGCCGAAACCGTTGCCGGGGGACGGAGGAGGAAACACGAACCTTTGCCCAGGCGAAGGGCCTCGTTGAGCGCGTCGGCCATGCCGTGCAGCCGGCCGGATGAAGCGGTTTTGCTCCCTGGAGCGAGTTCGGCGACCACGACCTCGATGTCGTGTTCGCGGTAACGATCCAGGGGCCGAAAGTCTTCGACCCGAACGAGTTTGCCATCGGCTCGCATGAGGTCGTACCCGTGATCGGCGATCCAGGTGGCGACGGGCTGGTGGTGCCCCTTGCGTCCCCGCACGAGCGGGGCGCACAGGTACAGGGGCGTGCCGCGCCCGGTCCGGGTGGAGCGCACGAGCTCGCCCAATCGCCGGAGGAGGGCATCCGGTGTCTGGGACAGTACGGGCCGCCCCGTTTGCGGATTGTGCTGGATGCCGAGGCGCGCGTAGAGCAGGCGCAGGTATTGCGCGACTTCGGTGACCGTGGCGACGGTGGATTTGCGGTTGCCCCGGGTGACGCGTTGTTCGATGGCGACGGTGGGGGGGATGCCCTCGAGCGTGTCGATGTCGGGACGGGGAAGCTGTTCCACGAACTGGCGCGCGTAGGCGGACATCGACTCCATGAAACGCCGCTGGCCTTCCGCGAAAATGATGTCGAAGGCGAGGGTGGATTTACCCGACCCGGAAACGCCGGTGACGACGGTCAGCTTCCGGTGGGGAATATCGAGGGTCAGGTTTTGCAGGTTGTGTTCCCGGGCCCCGGAGAGGTGGATCGAGGCGGCGGGGCGCCGTTCGGGGTCGGCCGGCGCGGGGATGGCGGCGTCCCCGGACCCGTCGGCGCGTCCGGCTTCCCGCCCGCCGTAGGGGCTCGCGTTTTCGGCGGCGGCGGGATGGGCGGATTGGGTACGACCCGCCGGCGAACCCGCTCCGGCGAGGGCCTCGGCCAGGAATTCGCGGGTGGGGCAGGGCGTGGCGGCGAGTTTTTCCGGGGTCCCCTGGGCGACCAGTTTCCCGCCCTCGCGGCCCGCGCCGGGACCGATTTCAATCAGCCAGTCGGCGGATTTCAGGACATCGAGCTGGTGTTCGATCACGACCAGGCTGTGCCCTTTTTCGACCAGCGATTGCAGCACGGCGATCAGACGTTTGATGTCGTGCCGATGGAGTCCGGTGGTCGGTTCGTCCAGCAGGAGGAGTGAGCCGGCGTGCCCGTGGGCCGAGGAGGGGGCCGGATCGTTACCCAGGCCGGTGAGGTATTTCACCAGTTTGAGCCGTTGGGATTCGCCTCCCGACAGCGTATTGAGGGGTTGGCCCAGGGTGAGGTAGCCGAGACCGACGTCCCGGAGACTGTCGAGGGCAAACCGTATCCGGGGGTGGTCGCGGAAGAACAAGGCGGCCTCATCAACCGTCATGTGAAGGGTTTCCTCGATCGATTTGCCGCGGCAGGTTACGGCCAGGATCTCCTCTTTGAAGCGCCTTCCCTCGCACACCGCACAGGGCACGTAGATGTCGGACAGGAACTGCATCTCGACGCGTTCGTACCCCAGGCCCTGGCAGTTGTCGCAGCGTCCCTGGCCGGAGTTGAAGGAGAAGCTGGAGGCGGTCAGGCCGTGGGCGACGGCGGCTTCCGTCCGGGCGAACACCTCGCGAATCCCGGTCCAGGCACCGGTGTAGACGGCGGGGTTCGAGCGCGGGGTGCGGCTGACGGGGGATTGGTCGACCAGGACGACGTCCCCGATACGGTCGACGCCGTCGATGCGGGAGAAATCGGCCGGATCGTCGGCGCGGCTCCCCCGGGCGGCGAGAATTCCCTGGTGAATGACGTTGTCCAGGAGGGTGGACTTGCCGGAACCGGAAACCCCGCTGAGGCAGACGAAACGGTTGAGCGGCAGCCGGAAATCGAGGCGCCGGAGGTTGTGTTTGGAGACGCCGGCGAAGTGGATCCAGTCGGCCGGCACGCCGGCCCGGCGGTGGGAAGGGATTTTGACCGGGCGCCGCTCCGGAGGCGGCGCCAGGGTCCGGCGACCCGACAGGTACGCCCCGGTCAGGCTGTCCCGGGCGGAGAGCAGGGGTTTGAGGTTGCCCTGGTACACGAGGTGGCCGCCCCTGCTTCCGGGTTCCGGCCCCAATTCGATGATCTGGTCGGCCGCGCGCATCATGGATTCGTCGTGTTCCACGACCACGACCGTGTTGCCCAGCCGGGTCAATCGCCGGAGAATGCCGATGAGCCGGTCGATATCGCGCGAGTGGAGGCCGATGGACGGCTCGTCGAGCACGAAGAGCGTATCCACGAGCGAGGTCCCGAGGCAGGAGGTCAGGTTGACCCGCTCGACCTCGCCTCCGGAAAGCGTGCGCGAGGAACGGTCGAGCGTGAGGTACCCGAGACCGACCTGCACGAGGTATTCCAGCCGGTTGAGGATGGCGTCATAGGCGACGTCCGCCTGCCGGTTGCCGGTCGCGCGGTGCTTGTTTCGCAGGAGGTCGAGCAATTCGCTGACCGGCAACCGGTACAATTCCGGAAGCGACGCGTTCCGCCATTTCCAGCAGAGCGATTCGGGCTGGAGGCGGTTTCCCCGGCAGTCCGGGCAGGTGGAGTAGGCGCGGTAACGCGACAGGAAGACCCGCACGTGCATCTTGTAGGTTTTGGTTTCGAGGTAATCGAAGAATCCCTTCAGGCCGTACCAGGACTCCGGCCACTCCTTGCCCCCGGTTCCGTAACCGGGCTCCCCGTCTTCGATCAACCGGCGCTGGGCGGGCGACAGCTCTTCGTAGGGAACGTCGACCGGGATGCCGGCCCGGCGGGCATACCGGAGCATGTCCTTCCGGGACTCGCCGTAGACTTCGCCCTGCCAGGGTTTGACCGCGCCTTCGGCCAGGCTGAGTCGGGGGTCGGGAATGGCCAGCCGGTAGTCGATCTCGATGATGCGGCCGAATCCCCGGCACCGCGGGCACGCCCCCAGAGGGGAGTTGAAGGAGAACAGGGAGGGAGACGGCTCGCGGAACCGGCGGCCGGTGGCGGGGGAACGCAGGCCGGCGGCGAACCGGGCGGTTTCGCGTCCCCGCTCGTCGAGGAGCCGCAGCTCGCCCTTGCCGAAGTGGAGGGCCGTTTCCGCGCCCTCCAGGAAACGGCTCCGCGCCGACGTTTTCAGGGCGAGCCGGTCCTGGATCACAAGGGCGATCCGATCGGGTTCATCGTCGCCGGAATCCGTTCCGACCCGCTGCAGCAAGGCTTCCACCCGCTCGACCGCACCGTTGAAAACGGCGCGGCGATATCCCTGGCGGAGAAGGTTCTCGAATATCTCGTTCCAGCCCAGGGAGGCGGGTTTGGTCACGGGGAACGCGAGGAGGACCGATTCATCGGGGAAGCGCGCGCGCGCTTTTTTCCAGATCATGGCCGGATTGTCGTCCTCGATTTTTTCCCCGGTTTCGGGATCGAAGAGCTCGGCGACATGGCGGAACCAGACTTTGAAGTAGTCGCAGAGTTCGGTCATGGTTCCGACCGTGGACCGGGAGGTCTTGATCGTGTTGCTTTGCTCGATCGCGATGGACGGCGGGATGTTTTCGATGCTGTCGACCTCCGGGCGGTCGAGCATCTCCAGAAACTGCCGGGTATAGGGGCTGAAGGTTTCGACGTAACGGCGCTGGCCCTCGGCGTGCAGCGTTTCGAACACCAGGGACGATTTTCCCGTTCCGCTGAGGCCCGTAACCACGATGAGCCGGCCCCGGGGAAGGTCGAGGTTCAGGTTTTTGAGATTGTTCTGGCGCACGCCGCGCAGGCGGATCGTTCCGGTGGTTTTCTGACTCATGGAAAAGGATCACCGTCGCGGAAAAGCCGGCAAAAGCCAAACCAAAGGTCGAAAATCCGGTCGGCCGGCGCCGCCGGCATTCGTTCCGCCGGCCCTCCCGGTCGTCAACGCAGTTTCCCCGCGATTTCGGCCAGTTCGCGGTCGAGCGGCGTGCCGCCGTCGGGGTCCAGGGTCCGCCGGGTTTCCCGGACCAGGCGCCGGGCTTCCTCCAGGTGACCCTCGCCGGCGAGGTGGACGAAGAAGGGCAGCGCCACTTCGCGGTGAAACCCCATTCCGGGAGCGTGGTTGCCGAGCTCGGACAGGAGACCCCGGAAAGTGTCGATGGAGGTGTCGATCCGGTCGTTTTCCAGGCTGTACCGGAGGAAGAGGGCGGCCTGTGAGAGGCTGATGTCGGGGCGTTCCCGCCGGTTTTTCCGGCTGATCCGGCGCATTTCCCGGTAGGCGGTCTCGCGGTCTCCGCGGTCGAGCAGACTCGCGGCCAGGAGGCCGGTGTAGTGGGCTTCGATATCGGGATAGCGGGAGAAGGCGCCGGCGGCCTCCCGCAGGGTGTTTTCGTAGGCGTCGACATCCCCGCCGGCAAAATCCATCTCCAGGACCAGGTTCCAGGCGTCGCGATTGCGCGATTCGATGTCGAGGGCACGCCGGGCGGCGGAACGGGCCTTTTCGGGATTGTCCTCCAGGTAAAACTCCCGTGCGAAATCACTGTGAAAGATGGAATCGCGATAGGTTTGGGAGCGGTGGAACCGTTCCTGCACATAGGAGATGTCGTGGTCCCGGATGGGTTTCCAGGTCTGCGGGTCGAGCGCGTAGCCGGTGACGTAGTTGTCCCGCATGAAATAGCGGCCCACATCGAGGTTCCAGCCGCCGGTGGTCCCGCGCATGTAGCCGAACCAGGCGTGCCCGGCGTCGTTGCCGGTGCCGGTGAAATAAAGCGTCGGCAGGCCGCGGGCTTTGCCCGCCTGGGAGGCGAAATACGCCTGATCCACGCAGATTCCTCCCTTCTCCAGGATGGTCCCGAGGCGGTAGTCCGCGTGCGGCCACTGGTACTGGATGGTTTCGACGGTTCGGCTGAAGCGGCTGTTGTCGTAGTCGACCGCGTAGTAAACATGGTCGAACCGGCTCAGGCCCTGCCGGACGTTTTGCTGGGCCCATTTCAGATCCTCGATCGGCGCCACGATATCGACCGTGAAACGGAGTTCCTCCGCCCGGAGGCGTTGGGGGTTGATGAGCAGGCGTCCGGCCCGGTGGCTGTCCACGAAGAATTCGAACGCCTCCTCCGGCTCGGGGAGCCGGCGCGGCAGCAGCTCCCGGGAGACTTGTCGATGGGGCCAGTTTGCGGGGGGCTGCTCGTCGTAGACAACCGCGATGGCGAGGGCGAGGGAGGGATAGTTGCGAAAGGAGCGGGGGGCGTTGCGGTAGAGGGTCTCGAGAATCCGGGAGACTTCGTCGAGCCGGTCGTGTCGCGAAACGAGTTGGAAGAACTCGGTGGAGAAATCATGGTGAGTCAGGGCAAAGCGGCGCAGCGAATCCGGCCAGGTGTCGCCGAACGGGGCTTCGCCGCCGCGCAGATCGCGGTGGAAAGGGGTATCCTGGAAGATATCGATCCACCGGTAGAGGCCGTACCAGTCGTGGAGATGCGAACCCCCGCCGCCGTAGGCATCGGTAAGCCGGTCCCGCATTTTGCCGGCGGCGGTATCCCAGCCCTCCAATTCCCCGTAAGCGAGCACCCGGTCGACGAAATCCTCGGCGGGCGGGCGGTGAACGTTGATGACGGGAAACCCGGCCGATTCCCGGTTCCGGACATAGTCGCGGTCCCGGGGACTCAGCCGTTCGAGGGGGAACGTGAAAATCCGCCCGTCGGACCGGCGGATGGTGACCGTGTCCGCTTCCCGGGAAACGTAAGCGGCTTCCACTGTGCGCCCGTCCCCGTCCGTCCACGTTCTCAGCTCCCCGCCGGGGGCGATAACCGCTGCGAACAGGGCGGGCAATGCTGCGAGTATGAGAAGGGAGCGTGTCATTGCCGTTTGGTCCGTGCCTGGTTCCGGGCGGGGGCGTTTTTGGCGAGAGGGCCTCCCGGGGTGAACGGTGCGCCGGACCCGCCAGTCAGGTTGAATCGCGTCCTGTTCTACCCCGCCACCCGTGCGGCGAGACCGCTTATTCCGACGATGAGGCCGACGGTCGCGCCGTACGCCAGATGACCGGCCAGGTGGGCGACCCCGACTTCGATACCGGCGTTGCGGAACGCCTCGATCGGATGGTGTTCGGAGACGACCATGACCAGCATGATGCTGACCACAATGCCGTGGAGAAACCCGATCCCCAGGCCGGCGACCAGGCAGGCCAGGGCGGCTTCCAGTCCGAAGGCGAGGAAGAGGAGGGTGTAGAGCATGGCGAAGGCCACACCGGAGACCCCGTGGATGAACCAGCCGACCAGGGAGGCCGTTTCAAGCGACCGGGTGAAGAGGCTGCCCAATGCCGTCGTCATCGGGGCCGGCGTTACCCCGGAACGGGTGATCAGGTGCATGACGCCGTCCATCGCGGCGGAGCCGGCCAATCCGGCGATCAACGTGAAAATGAGGAATTGGAGAATCAGTTGGATTGGGTCCATGGTTGCGTGATTGTGTTGGAAGGACTTGGGCTCGAGGGACCGTACGATCGCGGCGGAGGGCGCAACGTAATCCACCCCGGGGCGCAAAACAAATGAAATCTTTTGGCGCAATTGTCATTTTGGGCGACACCTCCCCCCGTTCTCCCTGTCAATTGTCACGCAACCATCTTAAACAAGGTATGTTGATGTTCAAACGCCGCTTGGGAATTTTGGCCGGGCTCCTGACGCTTCTCGCCGCCGTGGAGATCGACGCCGCTCCGCCGCCGGAGATGCCGTTCGAGCCGGGGGAAAAACTGACGTTCAACCTGCGCTGGGGAGTGTTTTCCGCGGGAACCGCGGTGCTCGAGGTTCATCCCATGAAGGATATCGACGGGGAGGAGGTGCATCACTTTTCACTGACGGTGAGAACCAACGCGTTTGTGGATCGTATTTACAAAGTCCGCGACCGGATCGACGCCTACGCGGGCGGAGCCATGGAGGGGTCGACGCTTTACAAGAAAAAGCAGCGCGAGGGGCGGCACGAGCGCGATATTGTGGTCACGTTCGACCGGGAGGGGGGGTACGCGCAGTACTCGAATTTCGGCAAAGAAGACGAGCCGATCGAAATCGAGCCGCGAACGTTTGATCCCCTTTCGGTGTTTTACGCTTTCCGCATGATGCCGATCGAGGAGAATTCGAGGGTGGAGCTCTACGTCTCCGACGGACGAACCCTGCAACTGGGCGAGGGACGGGTGGGAGGTCGTGAAACCGTCCGCGTGCCGGCGGGGGAGTTTGACGCGGTCCTGGTCGAACCGGACATGCGCGACGTAGGGGGGGTCTTTGAGGAAAGCGACGATGCCACCCTCCGTATTTGGATATCGGACGACGAGCGCCGAATACCGGTGCGCCTCTCCAGCAAGGTCGCCGTGGGGAGTTTTTACGCCGACCTGATCGAAATCGATGGCGAGAATGCCGCCCCGCCGCCAGACCCCCCGGTTCAGCCGCGCCGCCGCCGCTGATCGCTTGCGACGGATGGAATTCTTGCTTTCAATCCGATTGAGAATCCTACATGCTGCCTGTTTTATGCCTTGGCGTCCATTTATTTCCGGCCTCCTGCTCAGTTGGGTTCTTGTCATCTCGGCCTGCTCCCCCGGAGGCGGGGAAGTCGAGATCGAGGGCCAGGTTTTTGTCACCGTGCCCGATGGCGACAGCGTGCCTTTGAGCCTGGTGCCGGTGGAGGTTTATGACCGGGACTCAATCGCGCGGTTTCTGGAGGAGCGCGACCGCGAGATCGAGGAGCGCCGCGGTGCGCTGGAGGAGGCGGTGGCGGAACGCGAAGCGGAACTCGCGGCGGCACTCCGGGAGCAGGAGAGGCGAGCCGAGTCGCTGGCCGGGAGACGGGAGTCAATCGCAGTCGAAAGGGAGGCGTTTTTGGCCGGATTGTCCGAAGAACTGGATGAATACCGGAATAAAATTCTGGCCAACGAATCCTTCATTATCGATTTGGATGCGACGCCCCAGCCCCCGGAAGGTGTCCCGGGACGTGAGGAGTTCGAGGCGTATCGCGAGCGCCTCGAACGCTGGTATTCCATGCGACGCTCGGAACGTGAAGCCTGGCAGGAAGTGCTGAAGCGGCAGAACGAGGAGTTGGAGAATGCCATCGATGAGGCGCGGGAACGGCGTAAAACCGGATTGGCGGCGTGGGATGAGGAACTGGCGAACCTGGAGGACGCACTAAACGAAGCCGCCGCCGCAGTTTCCGACGCGGAGGAAGCCTTGAAGCAGGCGAAGGAGGAACAGCGTCGATACCCGTCCATGGGGGAATATTTTGCCGGGCTTCCCAATCCCGAGTTTAAAGTGCGAACCGACGCCAACGGGGATTTTCTGCTGGTCCTGCGGGCGAACCGCCAGGTGGCCGTGGTGGCGCGGGTAAACCGTGAAATACGGGGGGAAGCCGAGGAGCACGCCTGGCTGCTGTGGCTGGATCCGGGGCGGCGTCAACCGGGCAAGGTTTTGATGAGCAACCATAATTCGATAAGTTTTCAGCGGGGCCGGGAGGCGCTGGCGGCGGGCGCGAATGCGGAGCAGCACCCATGATGCACGACGGTTTTCCGATAAACTTCAGGGCAATAGCCGACCGGGCCGTCCGGGCGCGACTGAAATGAGAGCACGCCGTCCGCATTGCCCCCGCTGTCACCAGGAGCCGCTGAAAAAGTTTTTTACCCGGGGCGACAAAGTGGTGATCTCGGTGTTTGCGCTGCTTTTTTTCCCGGTGGCGTTGTGGATTTATATCCGGCCCCGACATTACCATTGCCGCAATTGCGGCTACGGGCTGCACGCCCGTCCGTGCGGCCGGAAGCCGGCTTCGTGGAAGCGGCGGCATTTTGAAATGCAGCCGTAGCGGGTTGCCGGCGGAACGGGGTGTGTTTCCCGTTCCCGGCGTCCCGCCCGCGCGCCGCCGACCGGCTCAACGCCATCACCCCACCGAGGCGGGCTGATGGCGTTCCAGGGTGGTCGCGATCGCCTCGAGAACGCCGAGGCGCTCGTCGCTGTAGAGAAATCGATCGCTGCTCAGGAATCGGTAGGCCTCGTTCAGGACGTCGGTGGGCGGGAGTCGCATGTCCATCAGCCTGGGCAGGTTGGCGATCAGGGCCTGGCCGTCGCCCCGTTCGATGTCCAGCCGGATGAGTGAGGCGAGGAGGCTTTGACTTCTCGGGTTGTTCCGCTGGGCATGGACCAGGATTCGTCGCGCTTCGTCGGGGTAGCCGATCTCGATCAGCTTTTCCGCGTAGGTGGTGTAGTTTGAGGGGCGCAGGTTCCGGCTCCCGAGGAACTGATTCAGTTGCAGGTCCCCATTGGCCCGGTCTCCGGCCGCGTAGTCGGAAATCGCTTTGATCGCGAGGACTTGGGCGCCGAACTGCTCTTCAAAATGTTCCTCCTCCTGGATCAGGCGGTCCGCGAGTTCCACGCTCGCTCCGTAGTCACCCAGCTTGGCCAGGATGTGGACCAGGGCCATGCCCGGGACGGAGGGATCCAGGTTCCGGGCCTGCGCATGCTCCAGGAGGCGGCGGCCCAGCGCATCGTCTTCGATGTCCAGCGCGAACTGGCTGAGGTGATGGAGCGCGGCGACATCTCCCCGGAACTCCCGGAGCAGCGCCGACACTTCTTCCTCCACCCGGTCCGTGTCGCCTTTGTCGTGATAGAGATAAAGCAAATCGATCCGGGGAACAGCGCTGAGGGGATTGTTTAGCTGCCGAATGACGGCGTACCGCTCGGCGGCGTCGATTTCCCCGAGTTCATGGTAGTAGCGGGTGAGGTAGACGTAGGCTTCGTCGTTGTCGGGGCGGGTGCGGGCCAGGGTCTCGAGTTGTTCGATCGCTTCGCTCCGCCGGCCGCGCTCCCAGTCGATTCGGGCCAGCAGGATCCGCCCGTTGTTGCTGCCTTCAATACGGTAATCCCGGATGTACTGAACGGCGCGATCGAAGTCGCCACGGTGGAAACTCGCGCGGGCGGCGGCGAAGGCGATGATGACGTAACGGTCCTCCGCTACCGGCTCGGCCGGAAGGTAGTCCTCGGCGATGCGACGGATCTCCTCGTCCTTTTCCGTCTGCAGCAGGACCCTCATGGTGGTGGTGACGTAATCGGTGTCTTCAATCCCGTAGGGCATCCCTTCCGTCAGCACGCGAGCCCCCCGGTCGGCCCGGTTCTGGGCCAGCATCAGGTTGGCGAGCAGCAGCCGCCCCTCGATGTTGCCGGGGGAACGCCCGACCCCGATCCTGAGAAAATGAAATCCCTCCGCGAATTCCCCCGATTCCACCAGGTCCATTCCCCGATCGATGTAGTCCTCACCCCAGGCGACCCGGTAGTCGTCCCAGCGCAGAAAGAGGAGGTCGGCAAATCTCCCGGTTTCGATATCGCGGGTGTGCTTGAGGAATAGAAAGGCCGCCAGGGCGAGCGAAAACCAGGCGGCCACCGCCAGCCCGCAGCAAAGGAGAAACAGTCGCCCCCAAACCGGGTGGACGCCGAATTGCCCCTCCTTGTCGCGGCCGAAGTTGACAAACCCGAGCAGCGCATTCCCCTTCCTGAAGTATTTTTTCATATTGCCGGACAAAACAGTTGACACCTAAACCCCTAAGAGTAAGCACTCTTTTCAGCAGGGCGGCAAGAAAAGAACCCGGAAAAAAATCGCCAGATGGGGGATATTTTCTCTTGCCCTTTGCGTCGAGCGCTTTACGCTCCTGATCAGACATTTAAACTGCAAACCAGAGTGACTACCATGAAATATTTTAAATCTCTCCTTCTTCTTCTGGCCCTGGGCGCCTATTCCACAGCATTCGCCCAGGCTGATGTCGACGGCATTGTCAGCGAAATTGAAGCCAATCCGGACGATCTGGAGTCGATTGTCGCCATGGCGGTTGCCGACAATCCGGATCAGGCCCAGGAAATCGCGGAAGCCGCCCTCGCCGCATTCCCGGAAGAAGCTGACCGGATCGCGGGAAGCGCCATTGCCGGACTTCCCGACAAAAACGCCGAAAATGTAGGCGCCATCGTCCGCGCGGCCG
>PXDC01000109.1 GCA_003565135.1 Verrucomicrobiota bacterium | reverse complement strand
GGAAAGATCCTCATCGGCGGCCTGTTCGACACCATCCGCGGGGAACCGCGGCGTTCGATCGCCAGGCTGAATCCGGACGGAAGTCTGGACGAGACCTTCGACGTTGGAATTCACGGCACGCGAACCCGTGTGAGGGCTATCGAAGTGCTCGACGACGGCAAGATTCTCCTCGCCGGAGAATTCTCCCGTATTCGCGGCCAGACCTACCCGCGAATCGCCCGCCTGCATCCGGACGGGTCCGTTGACGCGAGCTTTTACGCGCCCGTCTCAAACGACGTAAATTCTTTGGCCGTTCAGTCCGACCGCAGGATCCTGATCAGCGGCAACTTCACCTCCATAGATGGGATCGTGCGCACCCGAATCGCGCGACTCCACCCAAACGGCGACCTTGACCTCTCTTTCGGCGACGGCATGGCCGGATTGAACGTTGGGGCAACGACCATCGTGCCGCTCGACGACGGCAAAATCGTTATTGGCGGAAACTTCACCACCGTTAACGGAACCGCTCGCCTCCGCGTCGCCCGCCTCCACAACGACGGAAGCCTGGATTCCGGATTTGGCAGCGCCACTACCGGCCCCGACAGTTTCGTTTTGGCAGCGGCCGTTCAGGACGACGGCCGAATCCTCATCGCAGGCTCCTTTACAGCGGTCGGTTCTCAGTCAAGAGATCGTATCGTAAGGCTGAATACAGACGGAAGCCTCGATCCTGATTTTTCGGTCACGTTTACCCGGACCTTCGATCCTGTCTTACGCTCCCTTGCAATTCTGGACGACGGCCGGATCGTCATCGGCGGTTGGTTCGACACCGTGAACGGCGCCCCGCGCAACTCCATCGCCCGCCTGGCGCCGGATGGATCGGTGGACTCGGACCTTGAAAACGGCCCCGGCGGCCCGAGCAGCGATGTGTATTCACTGCTCGTAGGCAGCGGCGACAAACTCATCCTGGGCGGCCGCTTCGATGCGGCTGGAACCTCCGCGCGGCGCGGCATCGTTCGTATGGACCCCGACGGTACCGCCGATCATTCATTCGGCGCGAACGGCGCGGGCCTGAGCCACGAAGGCCGGATTTTTGCCATGGCGCGGCAGGACGACGGACGCATCCTCATCGGCGGCCGGTTTACCTCGGTCGATGGAATCGCCCGTCATCATCTCGCCCGGCTCCACCCGGACGGCACGCTCGATTCCACATTTGCCCCGGTCATCCTGACGAGCGGATCCTTTGGTCCGGAGATTCGGGCGATCGCCATTCAGGAGGATGGTCGCATCCTAATCGCCGGGATGTTCACGTCAGTAAATCAAGCGTCTCGCAACCGAATCGCCCGCCTGCTTCCTGACGGGAGCCTGGACACAACGTTCGGCTCCGGAATGACCGGGGTCAGTGGAACCCTATACGCTCTCGAGCTGCAACCGGACGGCAGAATTCTCATCGGCGGCGCGTTCACATCGGTGAATGGCGAACCGCGCCACCGCATTGCCCGCCTTTCTCCGGACGGAAGCCTTGACCCCGACTTCAACCCGGCCGCGGCGGCCAATCAGGTCGTTCTGGCGGTGAAACAACAAAGCGACGGCCGCATCCTCCTCGGTGGAAATTTTTGGGAAGTCAACGGCGAGCCGCGCTCCAGAATCGCCCGGCTCGATTCCGACGGGACACTGGACACCACGTTCTTTGCCGGTCCTTCCCCCTGGCAGGGCTCGGCCACGGTGGAGACGCTCGAACTGGAATCCGATGGCGGAATTCTCGCCGGCGGCCAATTCACCACGGCCAACGGTTTGGGCGGTATCGCTCGATTCGATACGGATGGCTCCCTCGACACCCGCTTCGGGGCGGGTCTGTCCGGCGCAAATTGGACCGTGCATGCAATAACCTCTCTCTCTGAAAACCGGATCGCGATCGCCGGAACTTTCACCGAGGTCAATGGCATCCACATCGACCGCGTCGCCATCCTGTATGGCAACGTCCCTTCCCCGATCGATTCGGCAACCTACGAAACCTGGGCCGCCGCGTTGCCCGAAGAGGAACGGGCCGAAACCGACGACCCCGGCGGATTCGGAATTCCCAACCTCCTCCGCTACGCCTTCGCCATGAACCCGTTCCAGCCGGACCGGAAAAACCTCCCGCAGGCCGGCCAACTCGCCATTCCGTGGGAACCCCAATCCCTGGATACACAAGGCGAAAGCGAACCATTCTCTTCAATGCATTTGACGCTCACCTACACGCGACGCACCGGCGATGATTCGCTTATTTACATCCCCGAGATCTCCGGGGATCTTTCCGCGTGGACTCCCTTTTTGGATTTTAATGAGATCATGATCGCGGAGGACGATGAAACCGAGACCGTCACGATCATCGATTCCGAGCCCATGAACGGACAACAAGCGCGATTTCTTAGATTGCGCGTTCAACGCTGACCCGCCTGACCGAGACCGAAGACCCGAACTTCCGTAATGAAGAAACTCCTGCAATTCCTTTTGCGTCCTGGACTCGGGACGCTGCTTTTGGCTTTAACAATTGAGGCTGCCGCCGCTCCGGTTCCCG
>PXDC01000222.1 GCA_003565135.1 Verrucomicrobiota bacterium | reverse complement strand
GGTTGCCGAGCGCCTTCACAAACTCGGGTGCACAATCACCGCCTACCCCTCGCCCAAAGGGATCGACTTCGGATCCTCCCAGGCGGTGGACGCCTGGTTGACGCGGCTCGACGCGGCCGGCAAGGTCCTCCACGAGGCGGGCCTGATCCTGGCCTACCACAACCACCACCACGAGTTCCGGCACCTGGACGGCAAGTGTATCTACGAACTTCTGTTCGAAAAGACCGATCCCCGTCACCTCCAGGCCGAACCCGACACCTACTGGGTGCAATACGGGGGTGCGAGCCCCCTCGAATGGTGCGAACGGCTCGCCGGGCGCCTGCCCATTCTCCACCTTAAGGACTACCGGATCACCCCGGAACTCAAGCCCGATTACGCCGAGATCGGTTACGGCAACATGAACTTCGAACCGATCGTCGCGGCCTGCGATCGGGGCGGATGCCAGTGGTACGCCGTGGAACAGGACACCTGCCCGGGCGATCCGTTCGAATCGGCC
Source organism: Verrucomicrobiota bacterium (assembly GCA_003565135.1). Classification (GTDB taxonomy): domain Bacteria; phylum Verrucomicrobiota; class Verrucomicrobiia; order Opitutales; family T3Sed10-336; genus PXDC01. The sequence continues at coordinate 2,041 of PXDC01000222.1, read as the reverse complement.
AGAATGAGCTTCGACTACATCCGGGACCACCTCTGCGACGCCTGAGAGGCCCCGATGCGGGTCCCGCGGCACCGGGGGACGGACCGGGAACCGGATAAGGGGATTCGCGACCACCCTCCGCTCCCGAAAACCGGGTGGACCGGACAACCGGCAAACTCCGCCCATTCCTTCACCGACAATCGCCAGTCCAACCTATTATGAGCGCAACAGACGGCATGAACTACGCCCCGCAGGGGAAACCGAATCCGGTGGTGAAGAAAGGTGAATTCCCCTTCGCCGCCACCCGGCTTGACCACGGCCACATTAACGGACAATGCCGGGGCCTGATCGAGGCGGGGGCCGATCTCCGCTACGTCTACGACCCCGACCCGGCCAAGGTGGAGGCTTTTTGTCAGAAATACCCCGAGGTCAAGCCGGTCGCTCGCGAAGAGGAAATCCTGGGGGATCCGGAAATCAAACTGGTCGCCGCCGCCGCCATCCCCAACGAACGGGGTCCCCTCGGCCTGCGGGTTATGGACGCCGGGAAGGACTACTTCACCGACAAGACCCCCTTCACCTCGCTCGACCAACTCGAGGCGGCGCGCCGAAAAGCCGCCGAAACCGGCCGCAAGTACATGGTATATTACGGTGAGCGCCTCCACAACGAGGCCGGGATGTTCGCCGGAGAACTCATCGAACAGGGGGCCATCGGCCGTGTTATCCAGGTCGTGGGATTCGGTCCGCACCGCATCGGCGACCCGAAAAAACGGCCCGACTGGTTTTACCGCAAAGCCCAGTACGGCGGCATCCTGAGCGATATCGGGAGCCACCAGTGCGAACAGTTCCTCCACTACACCGGAGCGCGTGACGCCGCGGTCAACGCCGCCCGGGTGGAGAACTTCAACCATCCCGAGTTTCCGGAGCTGGAGGATTTCGGCGAGGCTTCTCTGGTCGCCGACAACGGGGCGTCCTTTTATTTCCGCGTCGACTGGTTCACCCCCGACGGCCTGCGCACCTGGGGCGACGGGCGCACCTTCATCCTCGGTACCGGGGGCTACATCGAGCTGCGCAAGTATATCGATATCGCCACCGAGCGCATGGGCGACCAGCTCTACCTGGTCAACGGCGAGGGCGAAAAACACATGGACCTGCAGGGTCAGGTCGGCTTTCCCTTCTTCGGACGCCTCATCCTCGACTGCCTCAACCGCACGGAGAACGCCATGACCCAGGAGCATGCGTTCAAGGCGGCCGAGCTCTGCCTCAAGGCCCAGGAATGGGCGGAGAATCACCGCCCGTAACCCGCCTCACTTCTCTCCGGCCGCCCAGAGGATGCCGCCGAGAAGGTGCTCGCGAAAGGCGGGTTCATCATAACTCTCGGCGGTGTGGCCCCCGCCCGTGTACCAGGAACGGCCGCCCTCGAATTCCCGGTACCAGGCGATGGGATGATCCTCCTCCATCTCACTCCCCTCGAATGTGCCCGTATCCAGCGAAAGCAACACGTTCACGTCCTCCCGCGGGTTGCGGCGGAAATTGTACCACTCGTCCCGCCGTTGCCAGCGGTCAGCCAGGTGCCGGGTGGACGGGTGGTCGCGTTCTTCCACCTCGATCAGCGCATCCTGAATGCGGGGGTGGCTCTGAAACCAGGCCCCGACCAACTCGCCGTACCAGGGCCAGTCGTACTCCGTATCGGCGGCGGAATGGACGCCCACGTACCCCCCGCCGGATTGGATAAAGCCCTGAAACGCCTCCCGCTGCGCCTCGTCGAACACGGTCCCGGTCGTATTGAGAAACACCACCACCGCAAAGCCCCGGAGACCCTCTTCGGTGAATACCGCGGCGTCCTCCGTCGCCTTCACCTCGAAGCCGTGTTCCCGGCCCAGGGCCTTTACGGCCTCGATACCCTCCGGGATGGAACCGTGGCGGAAGCCCTCCGTCTTGGAAAAAACCAGGACACGAAAAGCGGCCTCCCGTGACGGATCTCCCCCCGCGGGAGGACCAAAGAACACGATCGCCGCGACCGCGATCAGGCAAAAACAGGTGAGCGGCAACAACCGGCGGGTTC
>PXDC01000431.1 GCA_003565135.1 Verrucomicrobiota bacterium | reverse complement strand
CTGCCAGTATTGAGCCAAGCGGCCTGAAAGCAACAAAACTTTCACTTCCTCCTGCTTCAATATATTCGCTGGAAAGGAATTTTTCAGCATTTTCAGCATAATAGTCACATACCGATGCACACTTCTCAATCTCTGCCATGGATTGCTTGATGGGCTTACCCATCTCCATTGTGATTAGCGTTGAATGTTTCTCAACTTCACGACGCAGCAGTTCTGCTGTTTTTTTCATCAGCGCCGACCGCTCATTGAACCCTGTTTTGATCCAGCTGCTGTGCTCCCGCTCTGTAAGTGAAATTATCCTCTCTGTTTCAGATGGAGAATGATACTGATACTCCCCTACAATCTGCTGATTGGCAGGATTCACAGATCTTAACAGTTTTGTTTCCATAAGCAATAATATATTAAGTTTTTTAAGCCTGAATAACATTCGGGCCAGTTGAAATAATTTAAACTCACCCGGCGATCAGTCAATTGAAAACACATTACCTGGTATCTCTTTAATTATCAAAGCTAGTGAACCTTATCGGAAAATTAGTATTTTTACTTTATAAACCTCAGTTAGCCGAAGTCAAACAGATTAAAACAATTGTTTCATCCGGATTCACAATAGAAAAGCAGTTGTTCATTCAGCCGCAATTTCGTCGCATTAATTTCAATTAAAGTTACAGCTTAAAAACCTGAAAAAATAAAAACAATAACATGAACCTTCAATGAAAATATTTTCGATATTTTCATCTCATTTTACGAAAAACTTGTTATGGCAAGTAACATAATCTAATTATTTTCTTATGAACACAAAAATTACATTTTTCGACACAAAACCCTACGACAGGGATATATTTGATGAGCTAAACAAAAAGTTCGGATATGAAATAAAATATTTCAAATTCAATATAACTGCCGATAATGCAATTCTTGCCGAAGGATCAGATGTAGTTTGCGTTTTTGTTAACGACATTGTTTCAATGGAAATTATCAGCAAATTGCATGAGTGTGGTGTTAAACTGATAGCGCTGCGTTGTGCCGGGTATAACAATGTCGATTTCAAGGCTGCATATGAAAGAATCCATATTGTAAGGGTACCTGCATATTCACCAAATGCAATTGCTGAGCATACCGTGGCCCTGATGCTCTCGCTAAACCGCAAAATACACAGGGCTTACTGGCGGACCAGGGACTCGAATTTCTCGCTCGGTGGACTGATGGGATTTGATATGTACAAAAAATATGCAGGGGTTATCGGAACCGGCAAAATAGGAAAAGTGCTTATCCGCATCCTAAAAGGCTTTGGGATGGAAGTGCTGGCGAATGATCCATACCCTGACAGGGTGTTTGCCAGAGATCACGGGTTCGCCTATCTGCCTCTTGACGAGCTTCTTGCAAAATCTGATATCATTTCCCTAAATTGCCCGCTCACAAAGGAGACAGAATACATGATCAACAAAAACACTATCGAGAAAATGAAGGATGGTGTGATGATTATAAACACGGGAAGGGGTAAGCTTATAAGGACCTCGGATCTGATCGGGGGATTAAAAAGCGGGAAAATAGGAAGCGCCGGGCTTGATGTTTATGAAGAAGAAGCAGAGTACTTCTTTGAAGATCTGTCAAACAGAGTAATGACCGATGATATTCTTGCCAGGCTGCTCACGTTCAATAATGTGATAATAACCTCGCACCAGGGCTTCTTCACCAGGGAGGCAATGCACAGTATAGCAGAAACAACCATGAACAATATAAAGAACTTTCTTGAGGGTAAGGTACAGGATACTGAAATCTGCTACAGATGTCTGAAGGAGCCGCAGGAATGTCTGAAAAATCAGGGTAAACAGTGCTTCTGACCATTACAGGAAACTTATTTGCAATTTTCACCCAATGTGCTGAATATTCTCTACACTTAAGATTGATACCCTTTAAGGCTATCGGTCACCCCCGGAAGTAATAATAAAAAATTGCCCCTTTGCAGATTGATCCTGCAAAGGGGCAATAACAATCATCTTCCAAAATAAATTGCCGAAGATAAATACAAATCCGGCAAATCAGATAAGCTTGGTTGAGCCTCCTTTTTCAAGATTGATATCCATCAATGGTGTGTTGGTTTGCCATGATCCGCCGGTAAAGTCAGGTATATCAACAGATGCTGACCGATTGGCTACAGACCATTCGCTGAGAGGAATGACCGCACTCCATAAAGCGGCATCATAAACATCCATATCAAGAGGCAATCCATTACGCAGGCAATCAACCATTCTCCAGTCCATAAGTGTATCCATCCCTCCATGTCCCCCAACCTGCCTTGCCATCTCACCTACTCTTCTGGTTATTTCAGGTGTATACTTCTCCTGCAGCTCATTGAACTCCTCATCTGAAACCCATCCGTGGTGACTTCTGGCTATTCTTGCCGGACCGGGCCACTTACGGGCAATTCCCTTTGTTCCGCTGATAAGATGAATACGTGTATAGGGTCTGGGTGATGTTACATCATGCTGTACCAGCATAGACCGTCCCTTATTGGTGCGAATAAGTGTTGTATTCATAT
>PXDC01000506.1 GCA_003565135.1 Verrucomicrobiota bacterium | reverse complement strand
GGGTTCGTTCAAGCGGATGGCGGGCGGTTGGAGGTTCCCGAGGGGCCTGTGAATGAAGATAAGGCGGGGGTCTTCCGCAGGGATTATTACAACCAGCCGTGGGTGGGCGATTTCACCGGTAACGGTATTCCCGATATCATCACCGGCGGATACGTGACCGGGCGAATCTTCCTGTACGAGGGGAGCGGTCGCGATGCGGACGGCGTTCCGGAATTGCGGTACGCCGGACCTGTCGAGGCAGACGGGGAGCCGATTGATACGACTTGGGCGGCGGCCCCATTCGCCCACGATGTCAATGGAAACGGTAAGCTCGAGCTCTTCACGGGCTCCTGGTGGTGGTCGGGTACTCCCCACGCGCCTAAACCGGGGCAGGTCGAATACGTAATGTTGTACCGCAACGAGGGGACGGTGCTGGATCCCGTGTGGACACGGAGCGAGTTTCCGGCCGTCGGCAGCTTTCCAAGGGGCCAAATCGCCCGGCCTTCTGTGGTCGATTGGAATGACAACGGCCTTCCCGATTTGTTTGTCAGCGATGCAGGGGGGAATGCCTATGTCTTTCTCAATGTAGGCACATCTGAACAGCCAAAGTGGGAGCTTCACGGCAATGGGCTCACTATTCCCTGGGGGTTCACCAAGGGGGTCGCATTGACTCGCGGCTCCGGTGATGTGACCGGAGACGGCAGGCCGGAGCTGATCTCCGGCCGAAGCCTTCAACAGGTAGGAGGCTCGGTTCATGCCCCGGAGATTCAGACATTGGGAACCGTCCAGGTTGACGGAGAGCCGATCGAGCATCCGGGGCCCGGCTACGGTGACCCTTATCATTTCACCTACCTGCACGACTGGGACGGCAACGGCCGTGCGGACCTCTTGTGGGGAACCCACCAGGGCAATATCCACCTTCACCGATCAAAAGGCGACCCGGGCGACCCGTTGGCATTTGGGTTGGGAGAGAAATTGAAGCTGCTGAACGGGGAGCCCTTGAAGGTGGGACCGCCGGTGGTCGGGTCGCCGAAGGAGGCCACCGATTTCACCATTCTCCAGGGCTCACGCATTCGGTTTACCGTGACCGATTTCGACGGCAATGGGATCGATGACCTGTTGGTGACGGAGACGTACGGGAACGTCTGGCTGTTTAGAAATACCGAACCGGGCGGAACCGATACCTTCGAGCCAGGGGTAAAGCTCGTGGAGCTTCCGTCGCGGACAAACACATTTACGACCCTCGACTGGAACCATAATGACAAACCGGACCTCCTGGTCCAGGGGACAGTTCAGCATCCGGGCCTACTGTTTTACAATGAGAGCCAGCCGGACCTGCCGGCGCTTTCGGAACCGGAGCAGCCGTTTGATCTGCCTTATATGTTCTGGGGATCGCAGATTCGTGTAATGGATTGGAATGGAGACGGCGACGATGACCTGATTGTGACAAGCGAGTTCTTCACTTTTTGGGTGGAGCGCTCTTTTCTGGAACACGGATATCGTACGGCTGAGCGGATGGACTTTCAACAGCGCCCGCGCGATTGCGAGCTCGGTGCATCAAACCGGAACGCGTCCCCCGCTTTTTTGGAATACAATCGCGACGGGGTTGCCCCGCTGAGCAAGCGCTCCGGCCGTGTCTCGATGGGCTCTTCACCGGCGGACTGGAACGGGAACGGGCGCCTGGACTTCCTGGCCGACCAGCGGGTTTATTTCCAACGGGAGGATGGGGTCTTCGAAAAGGGCGATCACCTGGAGTTTCTGCGCTGGTCGGCGGATGTCGAGCTCGTCGATTTTACAGGGAACGGGTTTGAAGATATCATCGAGAGCCGCTGGGGACGGCCGGAGATCCGGCTGTTTCGCAACGTCGGGGATGCCGGGGTTCCCGAATTTGCAGATCCGGAGGTATTGGTGAGCGGCGAGGTTCTCGATCGTGCCCGCCCGCAGGGACGCAAGCCGATCACTTCGGCTCATCCACACGTGGTGGATTGGAACGGCAATGGTCTGCCGGATCTTTTGGTGGTCTGCCGCGACATTTGGACGGACTATTTTGGGTATCACCCGACCCGTGACATCGGGCAGGAAGGAGGGCGAATAAGCTTTGGCCAAATTTACGGGGAGGTCTATTTTCTTCCGAATCGCGGCAGCGCCGAAGATCCTCACTTTCCCGAGGCCCAACCGGTGCTGCTCAATGACGACCGCTTGACGGTCTTCGGCATCAGCGCGCCCGTTACTGTCGATTGGAATGGGAACGGCTTACTCGACCTTATCCTGACCCAGGAGGCGATGCCCCCGTTGCTTTTCATCAACACCGGCACACGTGAGGAGCCTGTGCTCGACCAGCCGCGACACCTCTACATCGACTATCCGGGAATCTACAGCAAAATCTCGGTTGTGGACTGGACCGGAAACGGCCTCTTCGACCTGCTTGTTTCAAGCGAGGATGGCGAGTTTGTTTACCGGAACGAGGGCGAGCTGGGCGATCCGTATTTTTCGGGCGAATACGAGACGCTTCAAGAGGTCGCGGAGAAGGTTTGGGTCCCGAGTGGCTTTGCCTCGCCCT
>PXDC01000063.1 GCA_003565135.1 Verrucomicrobiota bacterium | reverse complement strand
TCCCAGGAATTCGAGCAGGTACGGCAGGACCCGTTCGCCGAGGATGGCGCGCGCGTCATCGATTCCGATCCCGTCACCGATCCCGCGATCCTGCACTTCCATGGCCGCGAACAGGGCCATCATGGGCTGACCGATACTCCGGTGATCCGGATCGTTGTACTCCTGTTCCGGGTCGAAGCGCGCCGCCTGCTCCAGGAGCGCCTTCTCCTGGCGGTCCGCATAGGCGGCGGCCTCCGAAACGGAGGGGAGGCAGAGGCCGGCGGTGAGCCACACAAACAGCGTTGCCGGCAGAATCAGGCGGGCATGGCCGGGGATGGCGGGATTTTTGATCAACATTCGGCTTTTAATCTCAGGTCGTGCGCCGGCCCTGTCAGGGGCGGAAATCAGGGGACAGGGGAAGGAAGGATGAATTATGAATTATGAAGGACGAGGGGGCGTGGGGCGAGGGGCGAGGGGCGAGGGGCGAAACGTTCACGAACCCTGGGGCGACCGGGTTTACCCCGGGAGATCCGGGTATTACGGGATCGCGGGATAAACCCGCTCGCTACGGGATTTCCAAAAATGATATCGCCCCCTTGCCGTCTCTCCCCTCCGTCTTCCGTTGGCCGTGTGCCAATCGAGTCACCAACCCCTTACGCGGCTGAAAAAAACGGCGTCCGGAAATTCCCGTTACGGGCGGTCGATCGGCATCGCGTTACTGATCGTAGTGCCAGAGGTGGAGCTCTTCCCGGATGTTGTCGTTGATATGGGCCGACATGACCGCGCCGCCGAGGGTGACCATGTTGGCGCGGTCGTTGTGACGGTAGGCCAGCCGGAGTCCCCGCGTGCCGAGACTGAAACTGCGGGAGGCGTAGTCGTCACCGCAATCCGCGAAAACCACCGTGCGGGGCTCGACGTGGTGCAGGCGCCGGGACCCTTCGTGATCCCAGTGCATCAGGGCGTGCGTGCCTTCGGAAACACCGCTGGCGCCGTAGGAAATATACGTGGACGAACCGCGCCACGGTGTCGACGGGCATTCCGCCACCGTGTCCGGAACGGTCGGCGACTGGCGGCCCCAGACCGGCGAATCCATGCCCATGTAATGGGCGAGCCGGCCGGACCAGAACTGACCGGGACCGCGGTCCAGGCCCGGGTTGATCGCCTGGTCGGTGCTGTAGCGAACCGCCACCAGTTTGTCGTCGTGATCCGCCGCGTGCAGGAGCATGGCGGAATGCCATTGCCGGAGATTGCTTTGGCAGACCGAGGAGCGGGCGCTTTCGCGAACGGACGAAACCACGGGTATGAGAATCGCGGCAAGGATGCCGATGATGGCGATAACCGTGAGCAGCTCAATCAGGGTGAATGCGTTTTTTCGGATCATTGAGTCCTCCTGGGATGTAAGGGTGGCTGGATTTTATACCGTGACCGTCCGACCGCGGACCAGGCAGGCAGGTGGGAATGGGCTTTACCGTGCTCAAAGCCGGCCTTGCTGATCCATGGCATAAGGTCCTGTTATGAGATCGAAATGTAGCCGCAAACAAGCGCCGGTCAACTCAATTTTTCGAAAGATTGTTTTTTTATTGAGGGTATCCGGGGTACCCCGGTGCGATCCGGGGGCGGGGGCGATGGAATCTCCGTCGCGACAACCCGTTGACCGAAATGGGGTATTGGTCGTTAAGCTATTGATAATAAATCTTTTCTATAGTATCTTATCTCGGCGGGTCGCGTTTTTGCGATCCATGCATAAATCGGCGCTACCGCCGTTGGCTCCGCCGTCATGTTTTCCTTTTGACTCCGGGAGGGGGTTGGGTTTGTTTGTAGGTCAACCTGTGCACGTTGAGTCCGCTGCGGCAGCGGATTCACGGGGACGACACCCGCATGGCATGGAATGGCCGCGGGCCGTGTTTCCTTTTTCATGCGGGACAGATTCCGACCTTGATACGAACGACCGATGCCACCCTTACCGAACCTTACCGAGGGGGAGTCCCCGGCCTTTAACCAGCAGTCGGCGGGACTGTGGAACCGGCGGCTGATCCTGGGGCTGCTGAATGCCTCCGGTGCCCTTTCCCGCCGTCAGATCGCCCGGGAAACCGGCATCCTCCCGTCGACCGTGGCCTACATTGTGCGCGATCTCCTCGACATGGGGCTCCTCCGGATCGAGGGGAAGGAGCCGGCGGCGGGAGTCGGGCGGCGCAATATCCTCCTCGGCGTGAACCGCGAATACGGCTGGGGTGCGGGTGTTTCCCTGCTGCACAAAGACATGGCCCGGATCGAATTGCTCAACGCGGGTTTGCAGCGCCTGGATGCCACGACCTTTTCGGTCAGCTCGAAACCGGACGATGTCGCCGGGCAGCTGGCGGACGGTATTCACGCCTGGCTGGAACGGCGCGGGCAACCGCCGGGAAAATTTCTCGGGGTGGGGATCGGGTTGCCGGGCATCACCGACGTGAAGCGAAACACCGTGCTTCATTCGATTCATTTCGGTTACCGCAATTTCCCGCTGGGTCAAAAGCTCCAGGGTTTCTTCGATGGGCCGGTCCGGGTCGAGCGCAATGCCGACCTCGG
>PXDC01000464.1 GCA_003565135.1 Verrucomicrobiota bacterium | reverse complement strand
ATACGAAGTATCCAGGCCTTATTTCTTCTTGAAGCACAGCTCGAGTTGTTTGACGGGCATCTAGTACAGCTATATTTTTGTATCCTTCTCTTTCTTTTTGATCAATTTCTGCTTTTATAATAAAAAAAGTTATTGTCCAGAGAGCAATTATTAACGCCATAGCCAAAATGCCTGCTAAATACTTAAAATAAGCTTTTTTGTTAGTATACATGTGTAAACCTCAATTTTGCTAGTCCAAAGTCCTTAACTTGGACATACACATCTCTCACACTTGCTTTGCCTGAATTTAGTTCGTGGTTTTGTGTTTGTAAAGTAAGTGTTTCATCGCCAACTTCTTGCTCCATTATAAGCTGAACTTGCAAACTTCTTTGACCTGGTTGATAAGGAACACATATATCTAATATTTCTTGGGTGAATTTATCGCGTTCTATCATTTCAAAAGTTCTTTGAGTGCCATCATCCTTTGCAGCGAAGCAGTCAGGGCTTTGAATTAGACGTGTTTCCATTATTTTACTTTCAAGATCAGGCAGCGTGCCTTCTACAGCGTATCTTATTTGAGAGCTTATTTGAGCCGCAGCTACAAATAGGAGTATTAGAGTTGGAAGTATGATGATTGTAAAATAAAATATGTGCTCTGCTTCTGATAAAGATAAAACTCCTTTTTTTGTCATATTAGCACCTCTAAGGCTCCTATTATGCTATCTATTGATTGATTTACTAATATTCCTAGCTGCCTTGTCTGTATAGGTCCACTTATAGCATCTTCAAATTCTAATGCTACGTAGCAAGCTACTTTTCTGTAGTTTTCTGATTCGTGATATTGAATCCTTACCCTGTTATCTACTTGGTTTGGCCTAAATGAAATTATTAAGTCAGGGTCGTCATTAAGTGAAACTATTTCTATTCGCGGATGACTCCTTATATCTGCTTGCAACCTATTTCTACTAGTCATTGCATCTCCAGAGCCTTCACTTGAAAGATGAACTCTTAAAGATTGTTTTGGTATGAACGGAAGATTGTCGCAGTGTTCTTGAACATCATCTATTTCTGGATTGGCAAAGAATATTTCTCTTCCTCTAAAATAAATAGGTAAAGAAAGCGTGTTTATAGCTCTTGTATTTGTAACAATATGAGTTGCTATAGGCATAAAATCTGAAGATGCTCTACCATCTAAACTTCTAATATTGACTTTTTTGTCTTCTACTTGGATCAAATATTTTTCTGTGTTTGGACTATAATCTATCCTTAGATTTCCTGCTCCTGTATTCGTCATTAAGGTTAATGCTAAGTCTTTAGCCATAACTGCTTCGTTAGTATCTGTTATAGACGAACTTACCATGTTTGGAAGTGCCCAAATTACTAATGCTCCTACAAGTAATGAACTTATTACAAGTAATATTTGTTGTACTGACTCATTCCCCTTTTTCATTTTTTTGTGTGATATTTAATCTGTTGAATCTTGGAAGGTAAAGTAAATAGTTTTATCTTCTTCGTTTCTTACAATGTTATAGCTAAAGTAATCGTTTATTTTGTGAGTATGATAACCTGAAAGTACTATGGGTGCCAAACCTGTACCCATAAATGATCCGATAGAGTCCGAGTTTAAGAATATGAAGCTGTTTATCCATCTATCGTATTTTTTTTGACCTATAGGGTTTTCAAATACGTCCCAAACAATTATTTCTTCAGGAAGTAAAAAATCCTCTGAAGACCTGCAAGTAGTTGTTTCACATTGTATATGTTCTAATCTTTCCCCTGTATTTTCTCCTCTTGCGACAGCGAAGTTTTCGCATAGGCAAACACAGCTTTTGTCCCTAGGACACGCTAAAGGCCTTTCCCAGTATATTCCTCTATGAACAGGAGGATCTCCATCACCAGTCATAAAATTTACTTTGTAATTAAAATCACTACCAGGATTTAAGAGTATTACTGCACTTTCTTGAGCGACTCTTAAAGGAGAGGTTGAGTTGAAGTCATGATCTAATACTCCTCCAGATCCTCCTGCTACTGCGTTGTAAAGTCTAGCTCCAAAAGCCATGGATGCAAAGAAAACTAATATGAATAGAGCTACAGATATTATTCTCATTATTAAAGTAGTTGTTTGAGCTTTTTTCATGATACATCTAATATTAAACTAAAACTTTGCTTGTGATTAATGATGTTGTGTTCTTCGTACTCAGCATATGTTTGTTGAGAGCCGTCTGTTCCTCTCCACCTATCTGAATCACTAACCATGTCATCTATACCTCCAACTGTTAGTTGGAATACGTAAAATCCTAATAATATTACCAAGCTTATTAAAACTAATTTAGCCAGTAAACTAAGCGTCATAGCTTTCTTATTCATCTTCTCCACCTCCTACTCTGTTTTGGAAACCTTCACAAACCATGTCAGGATTATTTCTGCTCCAATCCATTATGTTTTGAAGACAAAGAGTGTCAAATAAAGACGTAAAATCCCCTCCTAGAGTTCTTGTACGTGGAACTCCGCAACTAGCAAAGGGCCAGTTTATTCTGTCATAAACTGGTAAAAAACAAGCCCTGTTT
>PXDC01000171.1 GCA_003565135.1 Verrucomicrobiota bacterium | reverse complement strand
CGATGCCGCCATCAACACCCTGATATCCACCCGCCTCGGTTATTCCGCCGCCGATCTTGCGGCCGTTCCCGACGGTGCGGACCTGGGCCTCGGTTGCGGCAATCCGCGGGCAATCGCTAGCCTCAAACCGGGCGAAGTGGTGGTGGATCTGGGCAGTGGCGGCGGCTTCGATGCCTTTCTCGCTTCCCGCGAAGTCGGTGTAACCGGCCGCATCATCGGCGTCGACATGACCCCGTCGATGGTCAGCAAGGCCCGCGCCAATGCCGAGAAAGGCGCGCTCACCAACGTCGAGTTCCGCCTGGGCGAAATCGAGCACCTTCCGGTGGCCGACAGCGCCGCCGACGTGATCATCTCCAACTGCGTGATCAACCTCTCTCCGGACAAGCCCCAGGTCTTCCGCGAAGCCTTTCGCGTACTGAAGCCCGGGGGCCGACTGGCGGTTTCCGATGTCGTGGCCAGTACCGATCTGCCGGAGGAGATGCGCAACGACCCGGTGCTTTACGCGGGCTGCATCGCCGGCGCGCCGCTGCTGGACGATCTCCATGAAATGCTGCGGGCGACCGGTTTCCGGGACATCCGCGTTACCCCCAAGGATGAATCCCGGGAATTCATCAAGGACTGGGCGCCCGGGCGCGGCGTGGAAGACTACGTGCTTTCGGCCCACATCGAGGCGACCAAACCCGCCGTCGAGGGTTGATCACAGCAGTCCGCCCAGGACCTTTTGGAGCCCGGCATCCACACATCCGGTCAGCCCAGGGCTGGATAACCGTTGTAGCGCCTGGCATCCCCACCGTCACGTAGTCCACCAGCGCGGCGACGATGCAGCGCGCGGGATTTCGCCGCGGTTGAGGATCGCTTCGAGCGATGTCTGTCAGGTGGTCGATGAACGCGATGAAGCGACGGAGGTGCGGCCTTGTCCCATTCAAAGCGCTGTGCCACTTCTAAGGGCGGGACTGCTGTCACCCACATAGCGGCCCCTCGTTGTCCGCTGCCGGGTGGCAGGTTTGGGTCGGCAAGAGACCCCGACGTCCGCTAGTGGCAGAGGACGGCCCTTAGCGGGCAGTCGCAGTGAATCAGCTCCATCGCATCCTCCTGATCTGGTTGTAAGATGAAGATGGAATTCCGGTCGTTGGAAGGTCAAGGGCCGACCGAAGCCATTCGACCTTCCCGGGCACAATTTCCGAGGAAGAGGAGTTTGGCCGTCACGCGCGATCACCGGGCACCGATATCGATCGCCCGTGCCCCCGGCTCGTCCCGATTCTCGGTTTCCAGTTGCAAGGTCGAGAAATAGATTTCGAAGTCGTCGGTGAGCAGCCCCTCGGCCGTCTCAAGCAGCCGCATCTGATCGTCAGAACTGAGGGCATCATCGACACGCAGATGCGCGGAGAAGATGTGGTGAGCCGACGTCAGCGTCCAGGCATGGGGATGATGCACGTCCTGAACGCCGTCGATGGCGCGCAGCCGCCGGCAGATCTCGGCCATGTCGATCCCTTGTGGCGTGTTCTGCATTAAAATCGACGCGGAATCGCGCAACACGCTCCAACCGGCCACCAGCACCATCAGGCCGAAGCCAATCCCGAGGATCGGATCGATCAGAAGGAAGCCCGTGAAGTGGATGACCAGTGCCGCGACGATGATCCCGAGGCTTCCCAGAAAGGGCTGGACGACGTGCCAGTAGGCGCCGCGCGTGTTCACGTCATCCTTCTGATCCCGAAACATCAGCGCGATCAGCCAGACCTCGGTGAGGATCCCGACTGCGGCGACAACAAACATCGGGGTTGTCGGCAGCTCGATGGGGGAGCCGAGGCGCATTACGCCCATGGTGATCGCGACGACCGCCATCACAAGCAGAGCCATGCCATTGAGCAATGCGCCGATGATCTCGGCGCGTTGGCCGCCGAAGGTCTGTTCGGGCGTCGCTTCACGTTGCGCGATGCGGCGGGCGACGAGCGCGAGTATTACGCCGCCCACGGCGGAAAAGGTGTGGGCGGCATCGACTATCACCATGACCGAGCCGGTATAAAGACCCACGGCCATCTCGAAGAAGAAATATGCCCCCGTCACCCAGGCCGCCACTTTAAGGCCACGGCCTTTCGGTGCGTGGTGCATGTGATCGCTCATTTCTTCACCTCTTCTTTGTTCGGTTCGCAGAGCAGCCGTTCCCTGTTGCGCCGCCAGAGGGTGCCGCTTCGCATGTGTGAACGGCAACACTCAGTGTCAGACTGAAGGCCGCCATCGCGATGAACCCCGCGATGGCGGCCTTGGTCGGGGTGAGGATCCAGCGTCGGTCCCGGTAGACCAGCGCCACCAGCCAGAATGCGGCCAGCGTGATGACCGCGTCACCCAGGGCGGCCGTTGCGGCGGCGTTTCCTCCGGGAAGCGCCGCCGCAACGGCCGGCTGATGGCATGGTGCATGCAGCTCGATCCGTGCGTTTGCGTTACGGCGCGGACGGTTACCGCAGCATGACGGTCGAGGGCCAGGCGACACCCAACTGAAGCGACCATTGTGTGATAGCGCACCGAACTCCTGCGCGGCCTGTATGAAGCT
>PXDC01000411.1 GCA_003565135.1 Verrucomicrobiota bacterium | reverse complement strand
CTCTTCGTCCGCCGCCTCCAGCATCTCCACCGGCGCGACCTGGGCGGGAAAATTCACGAAGTTAAAACCGAGACTTTTCAGGCGGAGAAAAACCTCCCGCCAGATTTCTTTATCGGTGGGGGCGTTGGTGTGTTCCGGAAAATAGTAATGCCCGAAACTGCCGCGCAGGTAGATCGGCTTTCCGTTCAAGAACAACCGGCGTCCCTCGTACGTATAACGCCGCAATCCGAAACGCTGCTCGAGGGTATCCAGGACCGCGCCGCTCTCATCGATCCAGCGCATCCGCGTCCAGTAAAGATTCGGGTCCCGGTCGCTCCACGGCAGGATTTCATCGACCCGTTCCGCCCACGCCAGGCTCGATTCCCGGAGAAATCCCGGAACCGCCGTTGTCCCGGTCGCCATGACCTGACCTTCCGGCCCGTCGAGGACCTCCCATTCGATCGCCGTGCCGGCGGTCCGCTCTCCGCGAAACGGTGTTTCGAGCTCCACATTCCAGCGTACCACCTCCAGATCCTCCCCCGTCTCGATGAAAAGGTCGCGTATCCTCCCGTCCCCCGGCGTGATGTCCAGGGTCACCGATTGGGTGATCCCGCTTGCGCGGCCGGCGTTACCAATGTAGGCCCAGCCGCCGGCGAACCCCTTGGTGTTATCCACCGCAATTAGAAGCTCGTTCGACTCCCCCAACCGTAAATGCTCCGTCAGATCGAGTTCGAAGGGCGTGTAAACCCCGTAATCATAGGCGCCGAGATGATCCCCGTTCAACCAGACATTCACCACCGTGACCGCGCGCCCGACGGTGAGTGTGATCTGACGCCCCTCCCAATCCTTTGGCGCTTCGAATTCATTCCGATGCCAACCGATCCCGGCCAAATATTGCACCGGCCCTTGAGAAACCCGAAAATCAGCCGATTCAAACCACCGGGCGTCAGCGAAACGATCCAGTTGATCGTCCCACCAACCGGGAATTTGAATCGTCGAGTCAAAGGCGTCGTTGTCCGGAAGCTCGGGAATCTCAGCGACCGTAGACCGCTCATAGGTGAAATCCCACTCCCCATCCAACACCACGCGCTCCCGTTCCCCGGCGACCGCGCCCGGGCTAATCAGGGCCAGCATTCCAACATTCGAAAGCACCACCGCGGTCCGGGGGGACTTAAACAGTTTCAAGAAATCAATCATCATTCATCTTTTTTGAGAAGTGTTACCAACCGATAGCGCTCGCGCCCCACCTGGGGCGAATTTCCTGGGCATTTTTGCTCTCGACATGGGCATCCGCGAAGAGGACGTTCATCGACCCGCTCGTCCCAAGAGGATGGCGCAATATCCATGTCCCCGGTCCGCCTCCTTGCTGAGTCTGATCGACCGCAATTTCAATCGAGCTCGCATTCTCCTCGGTCACAAAAATCACGTATTCGTCCCGGATGATCCCGGTCCACCGGGAGTCCTTCCAATGCGTTTCGGGATCACCGAATCCCGGGACCGACGGATTGCCCAACCAGAAGTAACCGATGGTGTGGCCTCCGCGATAACCGTTCGGTGTGTGCCAGAGTTCGTAGAGATCCGCGTCGAGGCGCGGCGTGGGAATGCCCCAGTTAGGGCAATAGAAGACCTCATACCCGCCGTCGAGGTAGAGGTGAAAGGCATCGCGGGTCGAGGCCTCGAGGGCGGCGACATTGCCGGGCCGGGTCGGAGGGAGACGGTCGTCGTGATCCCCGGCGTAGAGATGCGCGGCCAAACCGATCTGCCGCAGATTCGACACGCACAGCGACCCCTTGGCCGACTCGCGAACCCGGCTGACCACCGGGATCAGAATCGCCGCCAGGATTCCAATAATCGCAATCACAGTGAGGAGTTCAATCAAGGTAAAAGCATTACGGGCCGGGGTCGGGTTGGGATGTGGAGTTGTAATCATCGATTATTAGATCGTTGGATTGTTGAATGAAAGGCGCCCTTTCCCGCCTAAAACCTTACACGTGTAGGATTCAAGACAGGAGGGCTTGTTATGGGCTGCTTGTTTTGTGATGGGTGCGCCAGGGCAAAATAGACAATTGGGAAAAGCTTGTACTTACACGTGTAGGATCCTGAATGAATCGCTTCGTCTAACGCAAGTTTTTTTTGAAGAAAGTTGTCCTTCCAAGCGGAGTTGAACGGCTCTTACGCTGGGAGCGCGACCTATTGCCTGGTAAACCTCCAGAATCTCATGTCGGACGCGGACGCGTCTTCCACCGTTAGACGGCCATCGGAATCGGTCGCATGGGGCCGGGCAAAGAAATCCCACTCATCCAGATCGGAGGAGGCCTCCACCCGGTAACTGCCGGTGGGCACCGCCCGGAAAACAACTGTCGCGCCGCCACGAGGATGAAACTCGATGGAGCTGATCGTCGGAGGAACCTCCGGGACCGGATCCCCCGGGAAGTCAACCTGGAAATATTCGAAAAATGTCCCGCTCGAATCCGCGGGTGTCGTGAGCGACACACCGAAGGGATCCTCGTGATACAAAACCGCCTTGCCGGTCAGGAAGGGATCGACGTCGTGGTAAACCGTTACCGGGCTTT
>PXDC01000319.1 GCA_003565135.1 Verrucomicrobiota bacterium | reverse complement strand
ATTCATAAAATGGGCAAATTCCAAAGTAGAAACGGTTCGCACAAATAACTCTGACGAGAAGAAAATTTATGAAGTAAGTAAAACCGAAATGGCAACCCGAGGTATTGAATTTATAGATGACCAACGTTTTATTCGCTTCATTAGAACTGAAAAAGAACTGAACAACTTAGTTTGCTTGGTAGGTGTACCACATATGGCTCTCAACGAATCTTTCAATACGCCAAACTGGAAAAACCATCCAATAAAAACAGCTTTGGAAAATGCAGGAGAAACAGGAACATCAAGCGATTATATGATTGTTGGAACCCATTTCCCTAAATGGTTTAAAAACAGAAAAGGAGAGCTAAAAGAGATTTCTAAATGGAAACAAATGTGGGAAAAAGAAGGGCGAAAACACAATGGTACACCTACAATGAATGATTTTGCTCCACCAAGAGATGCTTCTGATTTTATAAGTGAATATAAACGTAAAAACATTGAAGGTCGTGAAATAAATTATAGAGAATATCGGGAACTTGAACAACTCAATTTATCTCTAATATGCCCAAATGGACATCTATCAGATATGCCTTGGGCAAGATTTTTAACTTGGAAGACATTAAAAGAAACTTTTCAAATAAATAGAGACGACAATGGTGAAAATTTGTTTGACATAGAGCCCTGTTGCAGTAATCCAAATTTAATTTGGACAGAAAGCAAAACCAAATCAGAAGGGTATGGAAGTATATTTATTCATTGTGAATCTTGTGGAACTGGTGATGGTGGAAGAGAAAATGGGAAGAGAAAAAACGACTTTAAAACTTTTCCTAAAATCAATTTAGAAGGAATAAACAATTTACAACCAAACTGCAAAGGGCAAAAACCTTGGGAAATGGAATTAACTAATCCAGATTCTATTCCATTTGAAAAATGCTATATCCGTGGTGAGCAACAAAACGGTCGTGAAAAAATGCAAGTTTCATTAGTGACGGCAAATAATGTTTATTATGCAAATGGATTTTCAAGTTTATTTATTCCAATGCACCTTGCCGAAGATATTTCAAAAGAATTACTTGATGCACTTGAAATATTAGAGGAACGATATGATAAAAGAAACAACAATAATCCAATTTCAAAAGAAAACTATTGGACTAATAAAGTAGCAGGTGATTTTGATGAGTTTTTAAGTGATAATGCAATCTTGGTAAGTTCAGACAAACAACATTTTGAAAACTCATTAAAAGACCTATTTTTAAATAGTGATAGTGAACAATCCAATGACCCGTATGAAGAATACAGGTGGCAAGAATATAGATGTTTTTCTCAAAATTCTTCTCTTTCAGGTATTCAAGAAGGAAAAAAAGGACTTAACTTTCAAGATATTGATTTATCGAGTGAATTAGAGCCCTTTTTCAAGAAAATACAGCAAGTTGAAGAACTAAAAGTAACCAATATCCAGTTTGATTTTACAAGAGTTAAACCAAAAGAACGTATAGTACAGCTTAATGAACAAGGAGAAAAAATTGTTGAGGAAGCAGCAACAGGACAGAATACTTTTTCAATTAAAAAAGACGAATTATTTGTCCTCCCTGCAAATGAAACTTATGGAGAAGGTTTATTCTTTCAATTCAATAATGAGGCTATAGATAATTGGATAAAAGATAATTCTGAACAACTATATGAAAGATTTTCGAGATTCTTAGATAGAGAAATTGACCGTAAAGAGCAAGGTGCAGGAATAAAGCAAAAAATAAAGAATAATGGCATCAAACATTTTCTTATACATTCATTTTCTCATTTGATGATGAGAGAATTAGAATTTTCTTGTGGTTATCCAACTGCAAGTTTAAAAGAAAGACTATACATTTCGACAAACCCTGAAAAGCAAATGTCAGGTTTATTAATCTATACAGCAGAAGGATCAGAAGGAAGTATGGGTGGTTTGGTTTCACAAGGAGAACCAGAAAAAATTCTTGAGATTATAAAAAAAGGACTAGAAAGGTCAATTAATTGTTCTTCTGATCCACTATGTTGGGAATCCGAAGGACAAGGAATATTTGACTTAAATTTATCGGCTTGTTTTTCCTGTTCATTAGTAGCCGAGACAGGTTGTGAAGAAATGAATCTAGGTTTAGATAGGCGGGTTTTGGTGGACGAAGATTTTGGATACTTTAGAAGCATACAGACTTAACCCACCCATTTTGCAAGCACATTGCCAAAGCCGCACAAGCCAACGCTGCAACCAAAGCTTTGTCAAAGAGCTTGCAAAGCCAACGCAGAAGTAAAAGAAATTTTTAAAAATGCCCCACCGCACGACAAAAGACAATGAAAAAAGCAACAACAAATAGACCAACAAACCACGGCAGACAAGGAAGCACTGGTGGTAACATATAGACCGATAGCCGAAAAGCCCTAAAACAAAAGCCCGATATGGCGTAAACATTATCGGGCTTTTTGGTTTATCGGGTGTTCAGCGACGCCTTTAGTGCTTATTTTACCTTAGGGTAAAAAGTAGCTGTATTTTTGGTTTTTTGCTGCACACAGACATAGAGTTTATGGTGTGTTTTTTTCAGAGATTTTT